>JAVVFP010000311.1:0-4270 GCA_032250495.1 Bacteroidota bacterium
AGCCGGTGAAGCGACTCACGGCCTCGACGCCGTCGAGCAGCGTGAGGGGAATATCCGCCTGCTCGCCCGCGGCCGAATGCACGAGATTCTTCTTCGTCACGGCCCGGGACCGTTCCTTCTGCCCCTGCAGCAGCCGGTCGAAACCGTCGCTGTCGATACGCAGGCCGCGCTCCTCGGCGAGCAGGTTGGTCAGGTCAAGGGGGAAGCCGAAGGTGTCGTAGAGGCGGAATACGTCCTCTCCCGGAATGGTATGCGCGCCGACGGACTTCGTGCGTGCGGCGATTTCCTCGAATATCTCCAGCCCGCGGTCCAGCGTTGCATTGAAGCTCTCCTCTTCCGCGCGGATGACCTTCTCAATCACGGCGCGGTTCTCGACGATTTCCGGGAAGACGTCGCCCATGATGTCGGCGAGGGTCGCGACCACCTTCCAGAGGAAGGGGTCGCGGCGGATGCCGAGATTGCGGCCGAAACGTGCCGCGCGGCGCAGGATGCGACGCAGGACGTACCCGCGACCGTCGGGACCGGGCATGGCTCCGTCGGCGATGGAGAAGGTGAGCATGCGCACATGGTCGGCGATGACGCGCATGGCGATCTGTGTCGCGTCTCCCGCGTAGGACTGGCCGGTCACCTCCGCGATGCGGTTGATCACCGGCATGAATACATCGGTGTCATAATTGGATTTCTTGCCCTGCAGCACTGCGCAGATGCGTTCGAAACCCATCCCGGTATCCACATGCGTCATGGGCAGGGGATGCAGCGTTCCATCCGCGTCCCTGTTGTACTGGATGAACACGAGGTTCCATATCTCCATGACCTCGGGGGAATCGGCGTTGACGAGCTTCCCGCCGTCGCCGTTTTCCGTCAGGTCGATATGAATTTCCGAACACGGGCCGCAGGGACCCGTTTCACCCATTTCCCAGAAATTGTCCTTCTCCCCGAAACGATGGACGTGGGACGGATCGATGTCGGTCAGTTCCGTCCAGAGGGAGAAGGCCTCGTCGTCCTCCCTGTACACCGTGGCGTGCAGTCGCTGCTTCGGTAGTTTCCAAACCACGGTCAGCAGTTCCCATGCCCAGCTGATCGCCTCCCGTTTATAGTAATCGCCGAAGCTCCAGTTCCCGAGCATTTCGAAAAACGTGTGATGATATGTATCGCGGCCGACCTCCTCGAGATCGTTATGCTTGCCCGAGACGCGAATACACTTCTGCGTGTCCGCGGCACGCGTGTATTCCCGCGTTCCCGCACCGAGGAAAACGTCCTTGAACTGATTCATGCCCGCGTTCGTGAAAAGCAGCGTGGGATCGTCATGCGGCACCACGGGAGCGCTGTCGACGATACGGTGATCCTTGCCACGGAAAAAATCCAGAAAGCTCTGGCGTATTTCTGCTGAAGTCATAGGGGTGAACAACCGGAGTCGTGAATGGAGGATTTACATTTCGATCTGTGTGTGCAGGGCGATTTCCTCGAGAACGGCGCTCACGCGGAGACATTCGCTCATCACCCCCGTGTAGACGCAGGCCTTGCCCTTGGTGTGGACCTCCCAGGCAAGCGCCTCCCCTTTCTCACGCGTGCAGTTGATCGCCTTCTGCAGCTGGGTGATGACGTCCTCGAACGTATGCACTTCATCGTTGAACAGAATGACTTTCGCCGGTGTGTCGGTTTTCGTGCCGTCGGTCACTTCGGTATCGACGTCCGGGACTTCCAACGGGGTCTGTTGATATGTCGGGTACATGTCCTGCATAACACGAAAAAATACACAATTCTGCCACGGCGGTGCAAGGTGATGGTTTACAGCATCACCAGCACGCCGTCGATCTTCCCGATGCTTTCCTTGCGGGACAGCGCGGTTTCCGCGCTTTCGACATACAGTTCTATGCGGTAGGATGTGAAATTCTTTTTTCTCGAGGGTTTTTCTTCGATGGTGAAGGTCGATTCACCCTGCAGATCTTCCAGGGCGGCGTGCAGGTTTGCGTAGAAGGCGAGATCGCTGTGCGCGATCACTGTCACGGGGAAATGTCCGGGGAATACGTGGTTCTCGCGGAGTACGGCGAGCAGTTCCTCGCGACGCAGGGGGCGGTTGGGAAAAGCGCTGTCGTTCATACGGGGAAAATCATCCGTCCTTTCATCCAGGCGTCGTGCCGTCGTGAGCGGTATCCGCTGCGGCGCGCACGTACACGATGCTGGGCATCATGCTCCCGGAGCGGGCGCCGCTCCCGGAAAAGAAAAACATGAGATAGTAGAGTCCCGCGGCGAAGAGCCCGAGGAGAAATGACCAGAGCTCGCGGGGCATCAGACCGGGATCGAACATGTACATGCCGACGAGCACGCCACCGAGGATGAGCGCCAGCGGTATCCCGTACAGAAGGGCGGCGGCCTTGAACATGATCTCACCGCGGATGACGAAACGCACCGCGTCGCCCGCGTGGGCACCGAAAGGATCGTGCACGGTCACGGTATTTTCCCTGCCGTCCGCGGCGGAACAGAACATCCTGGCGCCGCATTCGTGACAGCTTTCGCTGTCCATCACCATCACGGTCGCGGTCCCGTCCACACTGTTGAGGACTATGCCCTCTTCGTATATGTCTTCACCTTTCATCGCAGTGGAACCGTCAGTTGCTCTGTTCGCTGGTAATTTCCGTCGCAGAGGCGGCTTCCGACTCGACGTGCTGCCTGTACGCATCCTTGAGGAAACAGATGGCGCTGTTCTTGCACTTATCGAAGGGAATTTTCTCCGGGTCGAAGCTGTCCCAGTTGATGACCGCCAGGCCGTCTTCCATGATGACACCACCGTCGGATTTCCGTGCGCAGATCCCGCAACCTGTGCAGGCGACGTCGCAGACTTCCTTGGCCGTCTTGGGATCGTCGTGGCTCTTGCAGAACACGAACACTTCGCGGTCCGCCGGATGCAGTTCGATGATGTCACGCGGACAGGCAGTGACGCACATTCCGCAGCCGGTGCAGAGGTCGTCAATGACTTCCGGCAGTCCGTTGTCATTGAGATGAATCGCGTTGAAGGTGCAGGCGTCGACGCAGTCTCCACCGCCCATGCAGCCGTACTGGCACATTTTCGACCCGCCACTCACCAGGTGCATGGTCGCGCAGCTCTGGGGGCCGCGGTATTCGACCATTTTCCGTGCCGCCTCGATGTTTCCGCCGCGGCAGAGCACGCGTGCGACGATCTTCGTGGCCACGTCGGCTTCGATACCGAGTATGGCGGCGATATCGTCGACCGTATCCTGTCCCCCGACCGGACAACCGTTGATGGGGACACTGCCGTCGACGACGTTGACGGCGAAATCGTAGCAGCCCGCCTTGCCGCAGGCACCGCAATTCGCACCGGGAAGGACCTCATTCACCTGCGCGATTTTCGGATCTTCCTCAACGCGCAGTTTTTTATCCGCAATGGCAAGGGCGCCGGCGAACACAAAACCGAGTCCGCCCATGGTGGCTATCGCGATAAGAAAATTAACATCCATGTTTCTCTACCTCGTTCTATAATCTTCGAATCCGGGTGTCACGTGTTCCTCACCCGCTTCGTCAATGATAAGTGCTTCAATATCAGGATATTGCTTTAAAAATTCCATGCCATCTGCCGGCCCCATCACGAAAACAGCGGTCGCGAGAGCATCGGCCGTCATGTCGTCATCGGCGATGACAGAGACGCTCTGGCAGGTTCGCGCCGGCATGCCGGTCGCCGGATCGAAGATGTGATGGTAGCGCCGGCCCCCTTCCTCGAAATACTGCTCGTAATCACCGGAAGTGGCGATGGCCCTGCCGCGCGGGTCTACCACGGCAACG
Organism: Bacteroidota bacterium; assembly: GCA_032250495.1. Lineage (GTDB taxonomy): Bacteria > Bacteroidota > Ignavibacteria > SZUA-365 > SZUA-365 > BM516. Next base: position 3,799 of record JAVVFP010000311.1, read on the forward strand.
AGCTCGGACGGGGATCGCGGGTGTTGGATTCCGATGCTCCAGCTGCCGCCCGTCGCACGTACTTCACCGCCGGCGTTGACCAGTCCTTCGGCGACGCCGAGGCCGCGAAGCACTTCGACCGCGCGGTCGACGGCGTAGCCCTTGGCGATGGCCCCGAAGTTGATCATGGCCTCCGGAGTTTTGCGGATGTGGCCGTCGGTGCCGATTCGTATGTGTCGCCAGCCGCTGGCGGCGAGTGCCACGGCAAGCGCGTGTTGGTCGGGACGAGACGGGGTGTCGCCATCGAAGCCCCAGGTCCGGATCAGCGGTTCCACCGCGATATCGAAGGCTCCGCCGCTCGCGCGGGTGAGCGTATCGCATCGCAGCAGCAGGGCGAGCACCTCGTCCGGAACGGCGACGAGCGTGTCGCCCCCGTTGTTGAGCTTCCAGACGGGACCGCCTTCCTTGTAGGTACTGAACAGTGTGTCGACGC
>JAVVFP010000312.1:0-4270 GCA_032250495.1 Bacteroidota bacterium
ATTGTATGGCGAGTTTATGGAAAGGTCCCGGTAGAGCAGGCGGCGCGGTCCGTCCGGGATGATGTACTGGATGGTAGGATCCGCCTGGAGCAGCATGCCGCGACGCAGCCGATTGTAATAGACGCCAGCCACGCGTGCGCGTTCGCGGTCGAGACGCGTCTCACCCTCGACCAGCGATGCCATGGTGAGAATATCATGCATGCTGCGTCCGCTTGCCGTCATCCGCCGTCGGTCGTCCACTGTGAATTCATTGATCATGCTCTCGACAAGCATGGCGAGCAGGTCGCGTTCGCTGATATCGAAACGGACGCGATAAGTCTCGGGCAGCAAGTATCCCTCGAGGGAGGGGGCGTTTACGCCGAGGGAGGCGATAAACCCCTGGTCACGCGTGAGACGCCGGATGGTGTCGGCGGAAAGTCCGCAACAGCTGTCGAGGTGTGTCGCGATGCGCTTGATCGTCAGTCCTTCCCGTATTGTAATATCCCGCAGGGCCTGGTGGCTTCCTTCCGCGAGAATGGCGAGGATGTCGAGCATCGAGGCGTCCGCGGGAAAACGGTACAGTCCGCTCTGCAGGCGGTCGTTCCTCCCGGTCAGCTTGGCGGCGGCGACAAAGAGCAGATCGTTGCGAATAACATTCCGCTCCGACAGGATGTGTGCAATCGCGCGCAGCGAGGTGCCGCGTGGAATTTCCACCGGATCGTCTGTCGGCGAAGCGTAGGGAGAGGAGACCAGGAACCATCCCGCCATGGTGACGGAAATCGCAGCCACGGCGACAGTGAGAATCAGCGTTCGTCTATTCATGGAACATCGTATCGGAGATGCGCGCGAACGCGGGTGCATGCAGCGTACCCTTCGCGCCATTGAGAAGCTGCATCGAGGCCAGCATGGCTACCATGGCCGCATTGTCCGTCGAATAGGCGATATCCGGGACGAAGATGCGTCGACCCTTTTTATCCGCCTCAGCACGGAGCGCCGCCTGCAGCCCGGTATTCGCGGAGACACCGCCGACGATGGCAATATCGCGAAGGTTCAGCATCGCTGAGGCGCGCATGACTTTTACGACGAGTACGTCCGTGACGGCCCGCTGGAAGGAAGCGCAGACATCGTCAACTTCGTCCTCGCTCATATCGAGAACGCCGTCGACCGCCCTGTCCCTGAGATGGTAAAGCACGGACGTTTTCAAACCGGAGAAGCTGAAGCGGTAGTCCCCGCTGTCGCGCAGTGGACGTGCGAAGCGAATGGCGGTGGGATTTCCTCTCCGCGCGCGGCGGTCGATCTCCGGTCCACCCGGGTATCCCAGGTCCAGCATCTTGGCGACTTTGTCGAACGCCTCTCCCGCCGCGTCGTCGATCGTGGAACCGAGCAGGCGGTAATCACCGATGTTTCTCACTTCGATCAGCAAGGTATGTCCACCGGAAACAACCAGTCCGAGATAGGGGAATTCCGGCTGGGGCTGCTGAAGGAAAGGAGAGAACAGGTGTGCCTCGATGTGGTGAACCGGAAGGAAGGGGATGTCGCGGCCGAGCGCGATCCCTTTGCCGGTGTTCAAACCGACGAGCAATGACCCGATGAGGCCGGGACCCTGTGTGGCCGCAACGGCGTCGAGTGCGTCATAACCGATGTCCGCATCCTTCAGCGCCTGCGCGATGATCGGCAATATGGTCCGCAGGTGCGCCCGCGATGCGAGTTCCGGGACGACTCCCCCGTATTTACCATGGAAGTGCTGAGAGGAAATGACATTTGAGCGCAGAATGCCATCCTGCACGACGGCAGCGGATGTCTCGTCACATGAAGATTCGATGCCGAGTACGGTCACGGTGATCAGGTGGTTTTGTAGTACTGCAGCGGATTGGGAACCAGCTTGCATTCTTCGGCGATGCGGATGCTGGTGGCGATGCGTCCCTCGGCCCGCAGCGTGTACATGCGGGGGACGAGTTTGTCACGCAGATCCGTGGGCGTGAGGGGATTGATGAAAATGTTCGTTCCGCCCTCGAATCCTGCAGGTGTGTTGATGCGCAGCTTGACAAATACGTGCCAGGGGATTTTGAAAATGGAATCGATCGGCGTGTGATGCCACTCTTCGTTCACGGAGATGTGGCCGCCCACCGCGGCATGAATCGCCCGCACGAGGTCGCTCATGCCCCGGATCTCGTCTTCCTGGTGATCGGCCGGACGAGCGTTTACCGATTTCGAGAATATCTCGACCGTGGGGAAGCGGTGTCCCACACCGACATACGCCAGGGCGTAATCGTTTTCGGCGAACACCAGGTTCTGATGTCCTGCGAAATTCGGTCCGTAGCTGTTGTACACATTCTTGTCCTGCACGACCATCTTGATCTTGCGCTCCATCGCCTCGCCCCATTCGTCGATGGCAACGATCTGTGTATGCAGATGGTCGAAGGTCGCGCCGGCCGGAGGCAGCCAGTTCTTGAATACACTCAGCGAGCGCACGTAACGGTTGTTCGCGGCAATGTCCGCCATGGCGTCGATGATGAAGGCGTAGTAGCGGTAGTGTTCCTCTTCGGTGAGGTCGCTGGTCGAAAACAGGTCGCGGGCATCACGGGCGTCCTTGCGGTAGTGCGGTTGCACGACGACCATTTCGTGGCCGCCGCCGAAAAAGGCGTCCGCCATCAGGAATTTCTCCTCCATGGAGATCTGCGCAATCTCTTCGTCGGATTTCCCGCTTCGCCGCAACTTGTAGTCGAGAATATCCATGACATGATTCAATCCGACAGGATCCGAAAGATAGTCCTCTTTCCACTGCAGGTTCCGCGCGGAAATCTTGTAGCTGTAATTCTGCCGCCAGTAATTGACCGAAAGGATTTCGAACAGGTTGGGGACACGACGAAACAGCGGAGTGGTTTCGTGGTAGGTGGAGGGAGGAATACGTGTCAGCGTGGTGAATACACCTCCGTCGGAGATGACGCGCGCCTTCTCCGGTGCGGTTTCATACATCCTGCCGACGCAAAAAGCACAATACGCCTCCGGCTCCTGTTTTTCAACAGGGGCGGGCGCATACCCTTTCAAGCTTTCACTGAGCGGCTTGTTTCCGCGACCGGGAACGGACCAGACTTCGACACCCGAGAAGGGATTAACCTGCTTGACCGTGCCGTCGGCCATGGTGTGGTAGTAGAAATGGTAATCCAAAACCGCATCCAGCTCCGGCTATGAGATGAGACGATGTTCGATGAAGCTCTGACGGTTCGCACCGTCGTTTCACTCCCAGCTGCCTGTCAGCCCGTTACGAATCGTCGGACGTGCGTTTGGCTCGACGAACGGCCTTCTGCTTCTTCATCCGCTTCTTCACGGACGGCTTCGTGTAATACGTGCGCTTCTTGAATTCCTTGAGAATTCCGGAACGCTCGTACTTCTTTTTGAAACGCTTGATAGCGCGGTCGATGGGTTCGTTTTCCTGAACGATGATGCCGATCAAGTAATTCTCCTGTTAACTGGTTGAAAGTCAATCAATTATAATTCAGATTATCAAAATAACACGAAGGGGAATTATTGTCAAGGTATTGTCCGGCGCGGAGGGGGAAAAGAAAGTGCGGAGAGACAGAACTACTTCTCACCGCTTCGATGTTCTCTAACATATGCCTGCAGCCTCCGTCATACCCGCCGAAGCACGAACTTCGCAGCGGCAGTTGCTGCTGCTCGGGGTGCTGGCGTTCGCCAGCACTTTTTCGACGGCGGTGGTTTTCCCGAATATCGGGAGTTTCGTGCGGGACCGTTTCGTCCTGACCGACACGCAAGCGTCGCTTTTCGCGGTGACCTACCTCATCCCGCATGTGGTGTTCGCGTTCATCTGGGGAGCTGTTTCTGACAGATACGGGAAGAGGAGAGTCCTGCTCGTCACGGGATACGTCGTGACCGCGGTGTTCCATTTCATGCTTCCGTTCATCACGACTTACCCCATGCTGCTGCTCGTCCGCTTCGGGGAGGGCGCATTTTCCATTCTCGGCTTCTCGATGGTCATGACCATCGCGGTGGACACTGCACGGAAGGGGCGTTACGGGCGTGTGATGGGAATTGTTGGAGCGTCGGTTTCCCTCGGAACGACACTGGCATTTCCGGTGGGCGGAGCCATCGGTGCGAAGTCCATGGTACTCCTGTGTTCCATCGGTGCCGCAGTGCTTCTGCTCTGTGCCGTCACCGCGTGGTGGTTGCTCGAGGAGGGCAGGCTCGAGACGGTCAAATCCCTGCGCGCCGCCCTGCGAGTACTTCGCCGGCGACCCGCATTGAATATTCCGTACCTGTTCACTTTTGTCGA
>JAVVFP010000313.1:0-4260 GCA_032250495.1 Bacteroidota bacterium
CTACCCGTGGCGTATGGTGAGCATGTCGCCGTCTTTCACGACATATTCTTTTCCTTCGAGGCGCCAGTGGCCTGATTCCTTGCAGGCGGAGATGGAGCCATACTCGACGAAGTCTGTGAAGTGCACGACTTCGGCGCGGATGAAGCGGTCCTGCAGGTCCGAGTGGATAACGCCCGCGGCTTCGGGGGCCGGACTGCCTTCACGCACGGTCCATGCGCGGCATTCGTCCTCGCCGAAGGTGAGGAAGGAGATCAGTCCGAGCATGTCATACGCAGCGCGGATGATGCGCGTGAGGGCGGATTCCTCGATGCCGTAATCCTTCATGAACTCGGCGGCATCCTCGTCCTCCATCTGCGCGAGTTCCATCTCGATTTTGCCGAAGAAGGCGTCGACAGCGATGCCGCGGTCGGCAAACTTCTCCTGCAGCTGCGCCACGATGGTGTCGGACTCCCCGACCTTGTCCTCTTCCATGTTGAGTACGACGAGGATGGGTTTCTGCGTCAGGAACTGGAAGCCCTTGATCAGCTGGGCGTCCTGTTTGTCGATGGGCACGGTGCGCAGCGGCTGCTCGTTGTCGAGTGCCTCCTTGAAGCGTTCGAGGATGACGAGTTCATGTTTGAGCTTGTCGTCCTGAATTTTCTGCACCTGTTTGCGCAGCTTCTCTACCCGGTTGTCGACCATGGCCATGTCGCTGAGCAGGAACTCGGTCTCGAGGATTTCGATATCGCGTGCAGGATCCACGCTGCCCTCGGGATGCGGGTACAGCGGATCGTCGAACATGCGCACGACGTGCATGATGGCGTCATTGGTCTTGACCGCGCCGAGGAAGGCGTTGGTAAACTGCGTTGAATTGTGATCGCCTTTCTTGAGTCCGACCACGTCCACGAATTCCACCGCCGTATACACTTTCTTTTTCGGGTTGAAGAATTCCGCCAGTTTATCCACCCGCGCGTCCGGCACTTTCACCATCGCCTGCTGCGACTGCTGTTTCGCCAGCGTCGCCTCGTCGAGTGGCGTGCGTGTCATGGTCTGGAAGAGCGTGGATTTACCGCTGAAGGGAAGGCCTACGAGTCCGATTTGCATGTGGCTTCAGAGATGTTGAGTGGGTGTAGCTAATTCGAACGATGCGCGTTGTGCACACGACAACGGGAAATATAGGCAATTAAAAGAAGGAAAGAAGAAAAAATGGAAATTTGCCAGCCCGATGCCATTTTTCCATTCTTCATTCTTTCCATCTTTCACATACGCAAAACCCCCGGTCGCCCGGGGGTTTTGCATGATGGGGAAAAAAATCTGCTGTGAGTACCTTCAATCACCGCAGCACGGTGATCAGTCTGCTGACGCTTTGTCCGTCGTTACTCCGTGCGCGCAGCAGGTAGATTCCGGGGCCGAGCTGCGATTCCGCTGCATGCACACGCACCGTTTCCCCGGGGCCTACCTCGCGGGTGACGAATGATCGTCCGAGAAAGTCGTGCAGGGTCAGCTGATATCTGCTGCCATGTGCATCATCGATGCGGATGCGCAATACGCCGTTGGCCTGCACGGGCTGCGGCCACGTTTCGATCGACAGGGCTGCGGGCGCAGGCGGTTCGTCGGCTCCGGTGCTCTTGCGCATCACATAGGTCACGGCTATTCGGTGATCCGAAGGCGCGGCTGCGAGCTGAACTACCGCGCCGTGTGCCCCGATTTCGAGCATGCTGCTCGTCGGCTGCACGACAACACTGGCGGACTGACTTCCGCTCAGCGGCTGCGTGTTCAACCACCACTCCGACGGCTGCAGCGTCCACGGCATGTCAAGTCCACCACCCGTCCAAATCTGTACACGCTGTCCGGCAGGCAGCGCGCCGCCCCGCTCTGCCTCGAAATACAGATGCAGCGGGACAACAGCAACGCCAACAGGTGCATCGGGAATTACATGGATCGACGCTTCGCAGCCGTCCTCGTTTCCCTGCTGATCGCTGCGCCACCGCCATCGGATCTCTGCCGGACCGGAGTTGCCCGGCGTACCGGTCGGCGAGATGCTCCACCAGCGCGTACAGGTGGCGTTGGGCAGCAGTGTTCCCGGCGGTACCGGACCGCCGCTCTGATTCGCATACGCGGGTGCGGTGAAAAGCTGGTTGCTGTCCGCGTCCGTAAGCACAAAGCCCTGCGGCGGGATGATGGACACTTCGCAGCCGGTCAGCGCAACCGTACCGGTGTTGGTTACGGTGTAGGAAACGTGCAGCGGATCCGGGATATACCGTTCGTAATGCGGATCGGCATATAGCGAATCATGTCCGCCGATGCTGCAGGCGATCGCCGTTTCCTCCGGCCAGGCTTCGATGTGCAGGAGCGCGCTGCACTGTCGCCATTCCGTCTGCTGATCGGAGCGGTAACGCACAACGACTTCCTGATCATCCGCCATCGGTGCGGACTGCGGCACGAGCTGCCAGGTGAGTCCGCCGGTCGCGTGGCTGTCGAGGAGGGCGATGCTCTTCACCGCCGCTTCGCCTGCCACCAACGCCAGGCGTGCTGCAAGTGACAGATCGATGCGCGCTTCTATGCCCGTCACCGTCGTGTCGAGCAGGCTGCGCAGGTCCACGGTGACCTGGAGCGGATCCGGATCGTAGGACGGAACGGAGCGGTCGAAGCGCACGGTATCGGCTGCGGCAACCATGCAGGTCAGTGGCGCGATGCCGGGAACGTGCAGAGCGTGCATGCAGGATGAGAGCAGACTATCCGCTTCGTCATACGCAGAAACCACGAGCGGCACATCGCGATGAGAATGCAGGATACGCGCACGCAGTGTCCAATCGAAGGTCAACGCTTCACTTGGCGCGAGCACACGGCCCGGTTGCGCGAGCGCTTCATCCGCCCGCAGGTCGCTGTCCGCCGGAATCGTCAGCACGATGCGTCCGACCGTGACCGGCACGGTGCCGGTGTTGCGCAGCGTATGGGAAAGCGCAACGGGTGTACGGGCAAGCAATTCTGATGGCTTCAGCGAATCAGGTCCTAACAGCGTGCAGCGGAGTTGCTCGGCGAGTGGCAGAATACGCACGACCTGCAGGCAGCTGCTGCGCAGGACACCAGCTGAGTACGTGCGATACACGATGGTATCATATGATGTGATGGCTGGAATCGTTGGTAGGGTCAGCTGCCAGGAAAGTGTATCGGACTGGTCGGCGGACATCGCACCGCTTCTCTGTCGCGGCGTGCCCCCGCCGAGGCTGAGGTATCGGCAGCCCGACAGATCGATCTCTCCCGCGCAGTCCTGCAGCGTCGTGTCGAGAACCTGTCCCAATGCGAGCTGCGCAATAAGCGGATCGGGATCATGCAGGCCGCTTTCCGGATCGACATGCACCGTGGTCGGCCCGAGCGGACGGCATTGCGGGGACGGCAGACCGGGAACGAACACCTCTGTTTCACAGAAGGTCAGCGCATTCCCCAGCACATCCTCACCTGCGACCAGCACACGCATCGTGCGATCTTCCGCCCGCCGTTCGGCACGCAGCTGCCAGGTCAGCGCATGCGTCTCGCCCGGCGGGAGCGTCATCCCGGGAAAGTACTTTGCGTTCGACGGCACCGGGAGTCCACCGATATCTCCACCGACATACACGCCGAAACGTGCGAAGTCCACCGCAGCTGTGCCCGTGTTTTTTGTCGAGAAATGCACCGTGAACGGCTGCGGGAGGTAGTTGTCCTCGCTGCCATTTACGAACACCGAATCCGGCGCTTCCACCGCACAGGCAAGCAGCGGTTCGTAGCGTTCCGTTCGCACAAAACGCAGGTAATGCGCACAGGGCAGAGCCGCAGGAGCGCCTTCGCGCGGCAGATCACCATCTTTGTAATATGTCACCACATCGATCCACACGCCGCTGTCCGCTGCAAGTACAAGCGAGGCAGTATCGACGCGCACCGTCCAGGTGAAATGCTCGGTCGTACCGGGTGCAATCGTTCCGGAGAGCGACTGCCGCAGCGACTGCGTTGCAGGATCGAGTACGAGTCCGGGAGGCAGTGTCAGTACGCATTCAACATCACCCGCGCTGCGCACCGGATCCACATTCGCCACCTCAACATCCACGAGAAGATGTTCGGGGGAAATCCACGAAGGCTCGTGGCTGATGTGCACCGTGTCTGCCATATCCACCGAACAAGCCAGCACCGCACAACCCGGTGCCCGGGTACGAATCAGCGCCACATCCTGCAATCCGCCGCCGTACAGCGGTTGAAACGCGTGGAAAGTGGTCAGGCTGTCTTTGTAGATCTCGGGAATGTACCCGC
>JAVVFP010000314.1:0-4248 GCA_032250495.1 Bacteroidota bacterium
GCGCGTGCAGCAGCGTCGCATGATCGTCACGGAATGATTCCATCCGCAGCAGCGCGCACCGCATGACAGCAGCACGAAAAAGCCATGATCGCAATGGTCGGCGCAGCGGACCTCCGCGCCCGTGGCTCCCGCTGCTTTCCCTTGCCGCACTGTCGCTGCTGCTGCGCCTCGTTTTCCTGCTCGCGCTGCAGGACACGCCGTTCTACCAGAACCATTTCTCGGACTCGCGACTGTATATGCAGCTCGCCCGTGACATCATGTCCGGCAGCGGCATCGAAGGCGCCTTTTTCATGTCGCCCCTGTACCCGTACCTGCTCGCGGCCGTCTGGAAACTGACTGGTGCGCCGGAGCTGTGGATGCGCGTGCTGCAGATGTTTTTCGGGACCGGTACCGTTCTCGTCGTTTTCGTCATCGGAAGGAAAGTATTTTCCCACCGTACCGGGATTCTCGCCGCGGCACTCACCGCAACGTACACACCGCTCATCTTCTATGACGGCATGCTGCTGCTGGAGTCCCTGCTGACGCTGCTGCTCACGCTTTCACTGCTTTTCCTCCTCAACGCCCTGCGTGAGGGACGCCTCCGGGACTGGGCGCTGGCCGGACTGACGCTGGGTGCTGCGGCCGTTACGCGGGCGAATATTCTCCTGTTTCTCCCGGTATTTCTGCTGCTCTGGATGTTCGTCCCCCGATTACGCGACGCGGCCTCACGAAAACACGTTCTCTGGTATACGGCGATCGTGCTCGCATGTCTTATTCCGACCACGCTGCACAATGCCGCGGAGGAAGGGGCCTTTATTCCCGTGACCGACTCCTTCGGTTACAACCTGTACGCCGGGAACAACCCGGAAGCTGCAGGACTGTATACCATGCCTGAGCCGGTCGACCTGTACACCGACCTGAACGGCCGCGCATGGGTGCAGCAGCAAAGCGGTACGCAGATGAACGCCGCGGAAGTATCCGCGTGGTGGCGGGACAGGGCGCTCACGTGGATGGGCGCACATCCGGGGGACGCGATGCTGCTGATGGGAAAGAAGCTCCTCCTGTTCTTTCATCCGGCGGAAATCGATCAGCTCGGACTCAGTATGGAGTTCTTTACCTCCCGGTACGGTGGCATCGCAGGACTGCCGCAGGCGGTTTTCCCGGTCCTGCTCGTCCTTTCCATGATCGGCATGGCACTGAGTCTCACCGGGGAGCATCGCTGGCAGCGCCTGCTGCCGCTGCTGCTGCTCGCCGTCTATGTCGCTGCCACCGTCCTGTTTTTCGTCAGCGGTCGCCTCCGTATTCCGGTTATGCCGCTGCTGCTGCTCTACGCCGCGTACGCGGTCGCCGCGGTGACGGACGCGTGGCGGCGGTCCGATACCCTCCGCCGCTTCCTTCCGCCTGCGGGTGGCGGCCTCGTGATCGGTCTCGCTCTGCTCTTCCTGCAGCCCGGGGTGGAACAGGACTATTCCCATGAATACATCAAGCTCGGCCAGCTCGCTTTCGAGCGCGGTGATTACGCGGAGGCGGAACGCCACTTCCGCTTTTCCGTCGCGCAGCGAAAGACCGTCGATGGACTGACGAACCTGGGCAACAGCCTGGCCGCACAGCGAAAGCTGACAGTGGCTGCCGACCAGTACCGTGCCGCGCTGCGCATGGATTCTACAGCCGCCCTGGCCTGGTTCAATTTCGGAAATCTCTGGATGCAGTCACAGAAGCCACAGTACGCCTACGGGTACTGGAAAAAGGCGATTACATACAATCCCCGCCTGCCGGACGCGCATCGAAACCTCGGCCTTCTGCTCATGCAGGCCGGTCGGCTCGACGAAGCGGAACAGGCGCTCCGGACCTACGTGGAACTCGAAAAAGATCCCGGTCGACGGGCGGAGATCATGCGAGATCTCGAACGCATCGAGGCAGCCCGGCGCGCACCTCCACGGCCTGAAAACTCTCCGCCCCGACCGTAGTCGCCCCGACCGTAGTCGCCCCGACCGCATGCGGGGGGTGAGGCGGGTTCGCGTACTGAAAACAGGAACGCCATGTCGGCTGACATGGCGTTTCGCAGTTCTGCGCGTGTGCTGTCGAACTCAGAGCTCTTCGTCGTCGAGTCCTTCCGGATCGGCGAGTCCGTCGTCGGGAATGGGAATGTCGCCCTCGTCCGCTGTCGAAAGCGGATGCGGAGGAAGATTCAATACTTCATCGGCGAAGTGCTCGACGAGGTAGGAGACGATATCCTTGACCGAGACGAGACCGACCGGTTCAAAGGCGTCGTTGACGAGGGGAATATGGCGGTATCCGCCGAGGTCCATGAAATTGAGCGCGTACGCGATGGTATCATCCTCGTTGAGCGCCTGCGGATTGGTGGTCATCACCTCCGTTATCGGCGTTGTGCGCAGGTCGAAGGCGGCACCGAGAATTTTCTTCAGCACGTCGCGCTCGGTGAAGATGCCCAGCAGCTTGTCATGACTGGTCACCAGGACGCAGCCGATACGCTTGTCCTGCATCAGGTTCACGGCTTCCTTTACCGTGGTGTCGATTTCCACGGTGATGGCGGGTTTCATCAGGCTGCGGAGCGACCGTCGCAGGTCCGACACTTCCAGTGCGGGAGGATTCTGCTCATCACCGGCATCAAGGGCCGAATCCATATCGTGCTCTTTCTTCATGACGCGCACTTTCCTGTTGATGGAGAATTATTCCAGAGATCCGATTTCGTGTTCGACGTGTTCCAAGATAGTATTTTTTTGCACGAGTCGTGCAATCCGCCTGACGTCCTCATACAGCAGGCGGTCGGCGTCGAGGTGTTCCACGGCCTGGCGCACGATGCCATGTGCGGTTCGCGTCCCGCGTCCCATACCGCGGGGCGCGTGGAAATCGAGCGCCTGCGCCGCGGTCATGAATTCAATGGCGAGCACGTTCTCGACGTTTTTCATGATCTGCCAGGCCTTGCGCGCCCCTATGGAGCCCATGCTGTTATGGTCCTCCTGATTCGCGGATGTCGGGATGGAATCAACGCTCGCGGGATGGGCCAGGACTTTGTTTTCCGAAACGAGCGACGCCGCGGTATACTGTGCGATCATCAGTCCGCTGTTGAGGCCCCCCTGTTCGGTGAGGAAGCGGGGGAGACCGCTGAGCTTGCCGTTGACCATGCGTTCGATGCGCCGTTCGGAGATGTTCGCCAGTTCCGACAGCGCGATACCGAGGAAATCGGCCGCCAGGGCCACCGGCTGTCCGTGAAAATTCCCCCCCTCGATCAGCCGTTCGCTCTCCGGGAAAATCAGCGGATTGTCCGTCGCCGCGTTGATCTCGCGCAGCAATACGTTTTCGACATAGGTGATGGCGTCACGGGAGGCGCCGTGCACCTGCGGCATGCAGCGAAGGGAATAGGCGTCCTGCACGGCATCGTGTCCTTCCCGGTGCGATTCCCGGATTTCACTGTCCTCGAGAAGGCGAAGCACATTGCGTGCCACGGCCTGCTGACCGGGATGGGGCCGCACGGCGTGCAGTGCCGGATCGCAGGCGTTGGTCGTACCGAGCAGTCCCTCCAGCGTCATGGCGCCGGAAATGTCCGCCATCCGCATCAGCGCCTTGGCACGCGCCGTTGTCCAGGTCAGGTAGGCGGTCATCATCTGTGTGCCGTTGATCAGGGCGAGTCCCTCCTTGGCACTCAGTTCCACGGGCTGCATGCCGGCCTCCGACAGGGCGTCCGCACTCGCACGCGTCGCGCAGTCCTCCGTCCAGCACTGCTCGAGTCCCATCATTCCGCATACCAGGTGCGCGAGCTGAACGAGGTCGCCGCTGGAACCGACCGAGCCCTGCGAAGGGATGACGGGAATGATATCAGCATTGAGCATGGCCAGGAGATGCTCGACCGTGGCGATGCGAATGCCGGAATGTCCTTTTGCCAGCGCGTTCGCGCGCAGCAGCATGAGAATGCGCGTGATATGCCGCGGAATCGGATCGCCGCAGCCGACGGCATGACTGAGGATCAGGTTTCGCTGCAGATCCGCCAGCTTGTCCGACCCGATATGAACATTGCTGAATTCACCGAAGCCGGTGGTGATGCCGTACATGACCTTCTCGTCGCGTACCCAGCGTTCGACAAGATCGCGCGAGGCCTGCATGCGCGGACGCGCTTCCTCCGCCAGGGCGACGGTCACACCGCCCTCGGCCACCGCGAGCACATCTTCGAGTACGAGTGAGTTTCCATCGAGATACAGGGTATTCATCTTCTCTTCTGTCGGCTGTGTTCAAAAGAATGCATCATCTAAC
>JAVVFP010000315.1:0-4227 GCA_032250495.1 Bacteroidota bacterium
GAGCAGCTCGTGCAATCCCGCGAACTGCAGACGAATGTGCACGGCATGCTGACCGAGATGAAGTCGGCATCGAGAAAAATGGTGGGCCAGGCCGAAGCCAGCGCCGCGGCGATGTCATACAAGATCGAGCAGGAGCGAAAGGCCGTGATCGAGCACGCCAAGCGCGAAGCCGCCGTCATCATTCGTGATGCAGAGCGGCGGGCGGAACGTCAGTTGATGAAGGGCAATGCGCGTCTCGAGGCGCTGAAGGAGCAGATCGATCTTCTCGAAACGAAAAAGCTTGCACTGATAACTCGCATCAAATCCATTCTGCGTTCGCAGGTCGATTTCCTCTCTGCGCTTGAACATCAGCGGGGAGCGACGCTGCGTTCGGCACTGACGCGCTCCTCGCAGACACGCGAGGGACTCGATGCCGAAGCGGTGGATGAGATCATCGAACGTCTTGATAACCGGGAGAGTGATTTATGACGGAACTTCGCGCCATGATCGACGAAGCGGTGGCGCATATCAGGAAAGAGACGCCGACGGTTCCGGCCGTCGGCATTATTCTTGGCACCGGACTGGGCGGACTCGTCCAGGAAATCGATGCCGAGGTCGTATTTGACTACGGCGACATTCCGCATTTCCCCATCTCTACCGTGGAGTCGCATCACGGGAAGCTGATCATCGGAACCCTCGCCGGCGTACCTGTGGTGGCCATGCAGGGTCGTTTCCATTACTACGAAGGATACTCGCTCAAGAAGGTAACTTTTCCGGTACGCGTCATGCACGCTCTCGGTGTGCGGACGCTGCTCATCTCCAACGCGGCGGGCGGCATGAACCCGACATTCCGGCGTGGTGATATCATGGTCATCTGGGATCATATCAACCTGATCGGCGACAACCCGCTCATCGGGCCCAACGATGACACCCTGGGACCGCGTTTCCCCGACATGAGCCAGGCGTATTCCGACAGTCTGATCGAACTCGCGGAGCAGGTGGCTCTGGACGAGGCGATTCCTCTGCGCAAAGGCGTGTTCGTCGCTGTCGCCGGCCCGAATCTGGAGACGCGGGCGGAGTACCGCTTTCTGCGCGCCATCGGTGCCGATGCGGTCGGCATGTCCACGGTTCCGGAGGACATCGTTGCCGTTCATATGAGCATGCAGGTGCTCGCCTTTTCCATCATCACCGACGAATGTTTCCCGGACGCGCTCGAACCGGTGGACGTTCCGGCGATCATCAAGACCGCAAACGAAACCGAGCCGCGCCTCCGCGCGCTGATGAAAGGAGTGGTCGCGCGTCTCGGCGCGTAAACGGCGGTACCCATGGAAGAACAACTCGCTTTCCTGCGCCTGCTCCTCGTCCTGCTGCTCCTGACACTGGCGGTCGTAGCCGGCATGCTGTTCGTGCAGCATATCCCGCTGATCGGAGCGCTGCCCGGGGATGTGGAGTTTGATTTCCCGGGTATCTCGATCTACGTTCCATTTACGACCACGCTGCTGCTCAGCATCATCCTGACCGCCATCGCCTTTCTCGTTCAACGAAAATCAAAGAAGTAACCCCGCGAACCACCATGTCCACCTTCGAATCATTTCCCGAACGATTTTCATATTCCGCGCTTGAGCAGGAAGTCCTCGATTTCTGGCAGAAAGAGGGCATTTTCCAGAAAAGCATTGATCAGCGCGAGAACGCGGAGCCGTTTACCTTTTACGAGGGACCACCCTCCGTCAACGGCAAGCCCGGAATTCACCATGTCATGGCGCGGACGCTCAAGGACCTGGTTTGCCGCTACAAGACCATCACCGGTTACCGCGTGCAGCGGAAGGCGGGGTGGGACACGCATGGACTGCCCATCGAGGTCGCGCTCGAGCGGGAACTGAAATTCGAACAGAAATCCGATATCGAAAAATACGGTGTCGCGAAGTTCAATACGCGTGCGAAGGATTTCGTCTACCATCACATCGAGTACGCCGAAGGCTGGCAGAAGCTCACCGAGCGGATGGGGTACTGGCTCGACCTCGAAAATCCCTACGTCACCTGCACCAACGACTACATCGAGTCCGTCTGGTGGGCCCTGAAACAGTTTTACCTCAAAGGCCTCATCTACAAGGGCTTCAAGATCGTGCCGCAGTGTCCGCACTGCGAAACACCGCTCTCTTCGCATGAGCTGGCGCTCGGCTACAGCGATGTGCAGGACATGAATGTTTATGTCAAATTTCGCCTGCGTGGCGAAGACGCATCTGTGCTCGTCTGGACTACGACGCCCTGGACGCTGATCTCCAACGTGGCGCTTGCGGTGAATCCCTCTGTGGCCTACGTGAAAATCCGTTCCGTCGAACACGGCGACCTCTATCTCGCCAAGGATCGGCTCAGTGTGATCACCGAAGAGTACGAGATACTGGAGGAAATGACCGGGGCGGAACTGCTCGGGAAGGAATACGAGCGCCTCTTTGACTATGTCCCCGTGGAAAAAAAGGGCTTCTATCTCATCGCCGGCGACTTCGTGACCACCGAGGACGGTTCGGGCGTCGTGCATGTCGCACCGGCGTTCGGGGTCGACGATTACGAGATGATGAAAAAATATGATCTCCCGTTCATACTGCCCGTACACACCAACGGCCGCTTCAGCGAGGAAGTGACGGACTTTGCGGGACGCCTCGTGAAGACGCTCACCTTCACAACGCACGAGGAGCAGGGTGTGGACCCCGAGATCATCAGGATGCTCAAGCAGAGGGGACAGATATACCGGTCCGCCAAGGATTACATGCACAGCTATCCCCACTGCTGGCGCTGTGACAATCCGCTCATCTATTACGCACGCGACAGCTGGTATATCCGCACAACGGAGTACGCGCAGCGCATGATTTCACTCAACAGGGAAATCAACTGGGTCCCGCCCGAAGTCGGATCGGGGCGCTTCGGCAACTGGTTGGAGGATAACAAGGACTGGTCGCTCTCTCGCGACCGGTACTGGGGAACTCCGCTGCCCATCTGGGTGGCAGAGGACGGGTCCGATCAGTTCATCGTGGGATCCATCGACGAATTGCTCGAAGGCTTTCGTCTCGTCGACGGCGAACGCGTCTCGCCGACGCGTGAGGATATCGACTTGCACAAACCGTGGGTGGACGATATCCTGTTCGAAAAAAACGGCATGCTTTACCGCCGTACCCCGGAGCTGATCGACGTCTGGTTCGATTCCGGGGCCATGCCCTTCGCGCAGTTCCATTACCCGTTCGAGAACAAGGAGCGCTTCGAGTCGGCGTTTCCCGCGGACTTCATCTGCGAGGGCATCGACCAGACGCGGGGATGGTTTTACACGCTGCATGCCATCGCCGCAGCCCTGTTCGACAAGCCGGCATATAAAAACCTCATTGTCAACGAGCTCGTTCTCGACAAGAATGGGCAGAAAATGTCGAAGTCCAAGGGAAATGTGGTCGATCCGTTCTACGTACTCGAAGAGTACGGCGCCGACGCGACGCGCTGGTATCTGACCGTCGGCAGTCCCCCCTGGCGGCAAACGATGTTCAACGAAAAGGACATCGAGGGCGTGCAGAAGAATTTCTTCCGCGCCCTGATCAACACCTACCAGTTTTTCGTCCTCTATGCGAACATAGATGGCTTTACCGGGAGCGAGGAAGAGATAGCAGTCGAGCGACGTCCGGAGATCGATCAGTGGATTCTGACCGAGCTGCATGCTCTGGTGCGCGATGTCCGCGCGAACATGGACGCGTACGACGTCACACCCGCCGCCCGGGCCATCGCCGAGTTCACGGTCGATCAGCTGTCGAACTGGTATGTCCGGCGCAACCGTCGCCGTTTCTGGAAAGGCGCGATGTCCGATGACAAGCTGGCGGCCTACCAGACGCTGCATCGCTGCATGCTGACCATCGCGCAGCTGATGTCGCCGTTCGCCCCGTTCCTTTCCGAGAACCTGTACCGAAAGCTCACCGTGACCGCTCCCGCGAACAGCTTCGCGGAATCCGTGCATCTGGCGCTCCTCCCTGAGCCGGGTCCGATAAACGATGCGCTCATGCGGAAAATGCATGATGCCCAGCGCGTTGTGTACCTGACGCGCGGTCTGCGTGAACAGACCAGGCTCAAGACGCGGCAGCCGCTCGCACGCATCCTGATCGCAACGACGGGAGAGGACACCAGGCAGCATATCACCGCGATGCGGGACGTGATACTCGAGGAAACCAACATCAAGGATATCGATATCTTCCCTTACATAGTCAGAAATTGCTTCTA
>JAVVFP010000316.1:0-4200 GCA_032250495.1 Bacteroidota bacterium
GTTTTCGCCCATGCGCTGAACGCGATCGTAGAACGCCGGCAGCAGGCTGATCTTGTTGGCCGCGAGGTTCTTGTACTCCTCTTCGGCATCGTCGACTTCATTCTTGCGTGCAAGAAGATCCATCGGCGAGAGACGCAGCAACTCACCCACCTTGTTCTCGAGACGCTTCAGACGCGCCTCGAAGGCGTCGACGTCCTGTCGGGTGGCACCGACCAGGGCGTACAGCTCGTCGACGCATTTCTCGTAATCATCCTGCTTGGCCTTCAGGACCTTGTTCTTCTCGGTCAGCTGCTGGTCGAGCGCATCCTGCTGACGCTTCAGCTCGGACGTGCGTTTCTCCAGCTGCTGGATTTTCTGCAGCGCCTGTTCCTCGGTCATTTCTTCCTGCTGGGCAAACAGCGAACTGCCAGCGATGAGGAACAATCCGAGCGCGATGGTAAGCACGGAAATTTTATTCCATTTCATCTTTTTTCTCCTCGCTTGTACGATTGTTTCTTGGGTCGTGACAGTGGACACTAGTTGCCCTTCCAGTTTGCCAGGCGTTGCTTGACCAGTTCCTTGTCCTTGGCGCATTGTTCCAGCTTGGCCTCCTGGGCCGAAATCTGACGGTCCAGCGTGCCGATCTGGGACTGCTTCGTTTGGATGGCTGACTCGAGGGCGGTGATCTCACGCTCCAGCTCAGCGATGCGTGCAAGCTGTTCGGGGGTCGCATACGAGGTGCAGCCCGAGAGAACAGCGCCGACACTCAGTATTGCCGTCGCACAAACGAGCACCACAGATTTGCGGAGTTTTTTCATAATAATCTCCTTTGCGGTGATGAGTTAAAGTAACAGGTTAGACTCAAAGAATAAATGCATATATCTCAATAATAAGAAGATTCGCTCTGCTTGTCAAGAAAAGAAGGGCAAAACTCCGAAAAACAGCGGGAGGGAATGGAATTGGTGACGCGTTCCTCATCCCGGGATCAGTACTTGCCCCTATGCGGCGATGACCTCGATTTCCTCCTGGTAATACTGCAGGCTGTGCAGAACGTCCTCGGCCTCGGCGAGCGTCTCGGGTTTCATGAGAATGTTGCGCATCTGCCTGCTGTTGGGGACATACCTGAGATAGGCGATGTAGTGCTTGCGCATCTCGAGCACGGCGCGTCGTTCACCCTTGACCTTCACGGCCAGGCGCAGGTGGCGGAGGGCGGTATCGATGCGTTCGCGGAAGCTCGGTGGCGGCGGCACGGCGCCGGTGCGCAAATATTCTCTGGTTTCACGGAATATCCATGGATTGGAGATCGCACCGCGCGCTATCATGACGGCGTCGCAGGCGGTTTCATCGAAGGCGCGCTTCGCATCTTCGGGAGTCATCACGCCGCCATTGAGAATGACGGGAATGGAGACGGCATCGCGTACGCGGGGAATCCACTCCCATAGCGGCTCCCCGCTGTGCCCCATCTGCCGCGTGCGGCAGTGAATGGTCAGCGCCTGGATGCCGACATCTTCGAGCATTTTCCCCAGTTCCACGATCTGAATCGAATCGAGATCCCAGCCGATGCGCGTTTTCAGCGTAACGGGAATGTTCACCTGGTCGACGATGGTTTTCGCCATATGCACCATATAGGGGATATCGCGAAGCAGTCCTGCGCCCGCGCCTCGTCCGGCGACTTTCTTCACCCAGCAGCCTGCGTTGATGTCGATCAGGTCCGGCTGCTGTGCCTCCACGATGGAGGCGGCCTGCTGCATGGTATCGAGGTTGCCGCCGTAGATCTGAATACCGATGGGGCGCTCCTCCTCGCGGATGATCATCTTGTTGCGGGATTTTGTCGGTTTCCTGCTCCGGACGAGACCGTCCGCGTTGATGAATTCCGTGTACACGAGATCGGCCCCGAATTCCTTGCATACCTGGCGAAAGGACACGTCGGTGACGTCTTCCATCGGAGCGAGCAGCAGTCCCTTCTGTGCGCCGAGTTTTTCAAGAATGTTCATAGTGCTGGTCATTTCGCGTCAGGCAATGGCTTTTCTATAAGTGACAACAGTGGCGGCGGCAGTATGATTCCAGGAGAACTGCCGAACACGATCCTTGCCTTTTTCCATGAGGGCGCTTCGTAACGTAGTGTTTTTCACGAACTCTTTCAAGTTCCCGGCGAAAGAATCGCTTTGTTCCGGGTCGACCAGCATCGCCGCGTCGCCGGCGACTTCGGGCAGGGAGGCGCGGTCGGAGCAGATCACGGGGAGGCCGTGACGCATGGCGTCGAGCACCGGGAGCCCGAAACCCTCGTACAGCGACGGGAATACCAGGCCCATTGCGTGCGCGTACAGCGGTGAGAGCTGCGAGCCGGCTACGTAGTCGAGAAAGACACAGCGGTCGGAGAGTCCGAGGCGTTCAGCTTCCGCGACCATGTCGTAGCGGGGATCGCGGCGTCCGGCGATCGCGAGCTGCACGTCGCCGGGCATCCCCCCGTCGCGCACGGCCGACGCGAAGGCCCGCAGCAGCAGTCCCACGCCTTTATACGGGTCATGCCTGCCGACATACAGCAGGTAGCGTCCCGCGCGGAGTCGGACGGCGAATTCAGCCGGCAGCGGGACGCCGGTCACTTCAACGGTGGGAGCGAGCGGGATGGCGTCGATCTCCCCGGACGCGGCCGGGAAGAGTCGCCTGATGTCATCCGCGCTGTGCCGGGAATCGGTGATGATGCGCGCGCTGCTGCGCAGCGCCCGGCGCACCCAGGCACGGAATACGGGCAGCATGCGGACTTTCATGGACTTCGGGATGTACTCCGGGTGCACGAGGGGAATCAGGTCGTGAATCGTGCACACCACGGGAAGCGCTGCGCGGAGCGGGACAAAGAAATCGGGGCAGTGCAGCAGGTCGTAGCTCCCGGCGCGCAGCAGGCGGGGGAGCTGCCAGAGATGCGCGGGACGATAGAGGTCACCGTCCCTTACGCCGGCGGTGAGGGACGCCAGTTCCTCCCCTGTCTCGACGGGACGAATGCCGCCGGGCACGAACAGGTGCATGGCGACATTCTCGCGCTGCTCGCGCAGCAGTGCATGCAGCAGCTGGTGACTGTATTCCCCGATGCCGCTGCGATGCGGCGTGAGCGCATGCGCGTCGAAAACGACACGTATGGGAGGCGCATCAGCCATCGAGGCGCGCGCTGAGAATGTCCGCGATCTGCCTGCTGGCAGTGCCGTCGCCGTAGGGATTCACACCGGTCGCCATGGCGGCGTATGCCTCCTCGCTGTCGAGCAGTTCACAGACGGTGGAAACGATGCGGTCATGATCGGTACCGACGAGCCGGGCCACGCCCGCATCGATGCCCTCGGGACGCTCGGTGACTTCGCGCATGACCAGCACCGGTTTTTTCAGCGAGGGACCTTCCTCCTGTATGCCGCCGCTGTCGGTGAGCAGCAGGACGCTGTTGTCCATCAGCGAAAGCAACTGCTCGTAACGCACGGGTTCGATGAGGTGAATGCGCTTCCTGTCGTGCAGCACGCGGTGAACGGCCTCGCGGACGTTGGGATTGGGATGCACGGGATAGATGATTTCCACGTCGTCGTAGCGCCGCGTCACCTCGAGAATGGCCTGCAGCATGCGATCGAACGGGGCGCCGAAGCTCTCCCGCCGATGCGCGGTCACGGTGATGAAGCGTCCCGTGCCCCCGAGCAGACGCGCAACGACGTCCGTGCCGAGTCCCGCCTCCGCCAGCAGGCCGCGCCGGCGCTCCTCCTCCCACGATCCGAGCATTTCACGGCCCAGCAGCAGGGCGTCGACCACGGTGTTCCCCGTGACGAAAATGCTGTCTTCCTCCCTGCCCTCGCGGCGGAGATTGTCGGCCGCGGTCCCGGTGGGCGCGAAATGGAAATCCGCCAGCGATGCGGTCAGTGAGCGGTTCATCTCCTCGGGGAAGGGACTGTAGCGATCGAAGGTGCGCAGTCCCGCCTCAACGTGTCCGACGCGGATTTTCTGGTAGAAGGCGGCGAGCGCGGAGGTGAACACCGTGGTGGTGTCGCCCTGCACGAGCAGAACGTCCGGCTGCAGATCCTGCAGCACGGCACGCATTTTCATCAGTACGGCGGCGGTCACGTGCTCGAGAGTCTGATTGTGCACCATGACGTCGAGATCCACGTCCTCGCGGATCGCAAAGAATTCCGTCACCTGCCGCAGCAACTCCCTGTGCTGCGAGGTCAGGCAGACCGAAACGCGAAAGCGGTC
>JAVVFP010000317.1:0-4187 GCA_032250495.1 Bacteroidota bacterium
AGGACGAGGCGGCAGCCTTCCTCTCCCAGGCGCTCGTCATCACGGTTTTCCTGATTTTCCTCCTGATGGTCAGTGAATTCAACAGCATCAAGGTCCCGGTGGTCATCATGATCTCGGTGGTGCTCTCGCTGATCGGCGTACTGTTCGGCCTGCTGATCACGCAGACTCCCTTCGGTGTCATCATGACCGGCGTCGGTGTCATCGCACTCGCGGGCATCGTGGTGAAAAACGCCATCGTGCTGCTGGATTTCGCCAAGCGGAAAATTCGCGAAGGCATGCCGCTCGAAAAGGCACTGCTCGAAGCCGGCCGCACACGCCTGCGTCCTGTCGTCCTCACCGCCGTATCGACCATTCTCGGTGTCGTCCCGCTCGCCACGGGAGTGGACATCGACTGGCGGCAGTTCTCGCTGGTCATCGGCGCGGAAAGCTCCGATTTCTGGCGTCCCCTCGGTATCACCATTATTTCGGGACTGTCGGTTTCCACCTTTCTCACGCTGGTGGTCGTTCCGACCTTCTATTCCTGGTTCGAAGTCATGGGCACGCGCATCGCCGGCCTCTTCCGTCGCCTGACCGGCCGCAGCGCAGCGACGTCGGACTGATCAGAGACGATTCCCTGCACAGGGCCGCTGCTTCGCCCCGGCGGCCCTGTCTTTTTTTCGGGTTGCGCCATGTCGCGTATTGCTCTAATTTGTTTCGCACAGTGTACACAAAACGCACCTGGGTCCCATGCAAGACACATCGCTTCGTCCCGCTCCCGCACACGAACCCCTCACCCCCGAAGACCTGCGCTGGTACTGTCCCCTGGACATGATTCCCGCCGAAACCACTGAAAACGTGGAACCGATCGAAGGCATCATCGGGCAGGACCGCGCACTCAAAGCCCTCAAGCTGGGCGTGGAACTCTACAGTCCCGGCTACAACGTCTTCGTCTGCGGCCTGTCCGGCACCGGCAAGGCCACCACGATCAAGACCATACTCGAGAAAATCCAGCCGCGAAAAGTGCTGACGCGGGACTACTGCTACGTGCACAATTTCGAGGACAACGACCGTCCCGTCCTGCTGTCCTTCGATCGCGGACAGGGCTGCCGCTTCAAGAAAGAGGTCGCCGAGGCCATGACCATGGTGCGCGCCCGCATCCCGGGCGCCTTCGAGGAGGAAGAATACCTCAAGAAACGGCAATCCTACGTCGACGAATACAATGCGAAGGAAGCTGAACTCTTCTCCGCCTTCGAACGGCAGATCGAACCCGACGGCTTCGTGCTCGGACGCGTGCAGGAGGGACAGGCCATGCACCCGGAAATTCTCGCCAAGATCAACGACAAGGCAGTGCTGATGTCCGATCTGCCCGCCGCGGTCATGGAGGAGCTGATCACGAAAGAGGACGCGGAAAAACTCACCGAGAAATACCGGGAGCACAAGTCCGCCCTGCAGGACGTCTTCCGCAAGGGCATGCGCCTCTCGCGCGAATACCAGAAGAAAATCGCGGACCATGAGCGGGAAGTGGGGGAATTCTTCGTCAATACCATTTTCAGCGAAATCATCTCGGAGTACGAGGACGAAAAGGTGCGCGCCTATCTCGCGCAAATGGTCGAAAGCGTACTCGACAACATCGAACAGTTCAAGGCGCACGCGGACGACGAAACGGAACTGCCCACGGAATACGAAGTGAATCTCGTTCTCGACAACGGTTCCGCCCCGAACACGCCGGTGGTGATCGAGACGGCGCCGAGTTTCCGGAACATTTTCGGGACCATCGAACGCCGCCAGGACAGCAATGGCTTCTGGTACAACGACTTTACCATGATCAAGGCGGGCTCGCTGCTGCGGGCAGACGGCGGCTTCCTCGTCCTCAACGCCGCCGATGCGCTGACCGAACCCGGCGTATGGAAAAACCTCCAGCGCGTCCTGCTCTATCGCAAGCTGGAAATACAGAGCATCGAGATGTTCGCCCAGCAGTCCAGCGCCGCGATCAAGCCGGAGGCCATCGAGGTCAATGTAAAGGTGATACTGATTGGAAATAACGAAATCTACAGCCTGCTAAGCGCTTACGAGCGTGACTTCAAGAAAATATTCAAGGTAAAAGTCGATTTCGACCATGAAATGCCGAACACAGCGTTGGCGGTGCAGCAGTACACGGCGCTCATCCGCAAGCTGATTTCCGACGAGGAACTGAAGCATTTCGACAAGCGGGCCATCGCCGGCATCGTCGAATACGGTGCACGCCTGGTCGACAGCAAGAAAAAGCTGACGACGCAGTTCAGTGAAATCGCCGACATCGTGCGTGAGGCGAATTACTGGTGCCAGCAGAACAGCAACAAGTACGTGACGGCAGGACATGTGGACAAGGCCATCACGGAGACGAAGTACCGGCATTCGCTGCACGAGGAGAAGCTGCAGGAACTCATCGATGAGGAGATCATCCTCATCGACGTGGTGGGAGAGCGCGTGGGACAGATCAATGGACTGGCGGTGTACGGAGGGGACCGCTTTTCCTTCGGCAAGCCGACGCGCATTACGGCCGCGGTCAGCGCGGGCAAGGCCGGCATCATCAACATCGAACGCGAAGCGAAGATGAGCGGGCGCACGCATGACAAGGGCATGCTCATTCTCACCGGGTATTTCCGTGAGCAGTTCGCGCAGAACCAGCCTCTTTCCTTTACCGCCAGCGTTTCCTTCGAACAATCGTATTCCGGTATCGACGGTGACAGCGCCTCCTCGACCGAAGTGTACGCGCTGCTCTCGGCCCTGACGGAATTTCCGATCAGGCAGGGCATCGCCGTCACCGGTTCGGTGAACCAGAAGGGTGACATACAGCCCATCGGCGGCGTCAACGAGAAAATCGAGGGCTTTTTCAACGTCTGTTTGAAGCGTGGACTCACCGGCAGGCAGGGCGTCATCATCCCGCGGCAGAATGTGAGCGACCTGATGCTGCGCACGAGCATCGTCGAAGCCGTCCGGGAAGGCAGTTTCCACATCTGGGCCATTTCACAGATACGCGAGGGCATCGAACTCCTCACCGGCGTCGAGGCGGGGACGCGCGGCGAAGACGGACAGTATCCCGCGGATACCGTGTTCGGACGCATCGAACGTCGCCTGGATTTGCTGTACAAATCCGCCCGGGACGAGAAGGACAGCGAAGCCTCCTGAACTCCCTGCGGTATCGCACGCCGGAAGTTCCGCGCACGACATAAGTTCCGCGCACATCATACGTTCCGCGTACCTCAGAGGTGCAGCGCACGATAAAAGTTCCGCGCACGATAAATGTTCAGCGCCGCGCACATTTGCTTCTCAGGAGCGGTGCGCGGCGTCGTTATTCCGGTTGGGGAGTAAGGAGGCGATGGCATCGAGTACATCCGCAACTTCGATGCCTCCTTCGAGCGTGCAGACATGCGGGTCGCCCGGACAGCGGGTCTGGCAGTAGTCCTCCGGCGGCAGCAGTGTGATCGCCGAGTTGCCCTGCGGACCCCAGAGCGTGGGGTGACAGGCGGTGAGGGGACAGAAGAGGCTGACCGTCGGCACGCGCAGTCCGGCCGCCAGGTGCATCGGACCGGTGCTGGCCGATACCGCGAGGTCCGCCAGCGCGATAAAACCCATGACCAGGCGCAGGTCGCCCCCGTTGTCCGGAAGGAAGATGCGTTCGGATGCGAGGGGAGAGAACAGCTCCCACACCGCGGTGTTCGTCGGAGTGATGTTCACCACGATTTGCGCCTCGGGAAAGCGTTTTCTTGCGGAAAGAACAAAATCCCTGTATTTCGCTGCTTCCCAGTTGGGGGCGGAGCGCCCGCTCTCCGGGTGCACCGAAATGGTCGGCAACCGTGTCGTCCAACCGAGAGCGCCGAGTCGCGCGGCAGCGGTTTCCCGTTCGTGCGCCGTGAGGAATACTTCCGTGGCGAGGCCGTTGTCGACGGCGCCGACGCTGCGAGCGAGATCGAGGCAGTAATCCGCCTCGTGGCGCAGGGGATTGTACTTGCGGCGGCTCACGGATCGCGCGAGCGTCAGCACCTGGTAGAGCTTTGTGCCGACGCCGACACGGTGGGGAATGCCCGCAAGAAATGTCATCCACGCATGGCGTTCGGTGGGCAGCAGCATGAGCGCGGTGTCGAAGCGGTGGCGGCGCAGCATGCGCAGGCGGTTGAAAAAGCCGGCGCGTCCGGCATGCGCGCCTTCCCAGTCGTCGATGAGAATGT
>JAVVFP010000318.1:0-4173 GCA_032250495.1 Bacteroidota bacterium
GAGCAATGGAAAAGACAATGAGAAACGAATTGAGAATTATCGGAGATAGAATCGATGCTTGAAATCAAGAACCTGCATGCCGGCGTCGAGGGGAAGCAAATCCTCAAGGGCGTTACCCTGACCGTGAAACCCGGAGAAATCCATGCCATTATGGGACCGAACGGGTCGGGTAAATCCACTCTCGCCGGTGTGCTCGCCGGAAAGGAGAACTTTGACGTCACCGAGGGAGAGATACTGTATCGCGGAAAGAATCTGTTCGATCTTTCCCCGGAGGAGCGGGCCTGCGAAGGTATGTTCCTCGCGTTCCAGTATCCGGTGGAAATTCCCGGCGTGAGCAACACGTATTTCCTGAAAGCCGCGCTGAATGCAGTGCGGAAGTATCGCGGGGAGGAGGAACTCGACGCCGTTGATTTCCTCGCCCTGGTGAAGGAGAAAATGCAGCTCGTGGAGATGAGTGCGGCGCTGCTCAGTCGTCCGGTGAACGAAGGGTTTTCCGGAGGAGAGAAAAAGCGGAACGAGATCCTCCAGATGGCCGTACTCAATCCCCTGCTGAGCATTCTCGATGAAACGGATTCCGGCCTGGATATCGATGCGCTTCGCATTGTGGCCAACGGCGTGAACAAGCTGCACGGTCCGGAGAACGCCGCGATTGTGGTCACGCACTACCAGCGGCTCCTCGACTACATCGTGCCCGACATGGTCCATGTACTGGTTGACGGCCGCATTGTGAAATCAGGCGACAAACAACTCGCCTTTCAGCTCGAAGAAGAGGGGTACGATTGGGCGCGCGATCTCGAGGAACCGGCGGGAGCGCAGGCATGAGGAGTGATGGCGTGAAGAAAACACAGGCATTGCAAACCGTTCAAACGCGTTTCGAGGAGTTCGAACATGGACTCAACGGCGCCGCCGCCTCGCCGCTCCATGCGCGCCGCAAGGAGGCCCTTGCACGCTTTCTCGAAGCGGGCTTCCCCACGATGCGCGATGAAGAGTGGCGCTATACGAATATCAATGCCGTCCTTGATTCGGAATTTGCGCGTGCTCCGCGTCCGACAACGGAAGCGGTCGGCAGTATCGACGTGAACGCCTTTCTTCCGGGTATCGACGTCGCACACAGGCTGGTGTTCATCGACGGACATTTCATCGAGGAACTCTCGTCGCAGGATACGCAGATGGAGGGACTGACGGTCCGGCCGCTGTCCGCGATGATACGCAAGGACGCGTCTCTGCTGACGGAGCGTTTCCTTGATATCGACGACAGCGATGAATACCCCTTCGCTTCGCTGAATATGGCGTTCGCCGAGGAGGGCGCGTTTCTCCATGCGAAAGCCGGCGCTGTCATCGAGCAGCCGGTTCATCTGCTGTTTCTCAGTACTACAGGGACGGCGTATGCGGCATACCCGCGTCTGCAGATCACCGTCGAGCGGGGAGCCCAGCTGTCGGTCATCGAGCAGCATGCCGGCGGCAGCGGGAGTCCCTACTTCCGCAGTGTCGTCAGCGAGTGTGTCGTCGAAGAAGATGCGCGCCTCCTGCAGTACAAGCTTCAGGAAGAGGGTCCCGCCGCACAGCATTTCGCTGCAGGGTACGCACGCGTTGCCAGGGGCGGTGATTACCAGAACCATTACTTCGGCTTCGGTGCTGCACTGCTCCGCAACAACCTGCATACTGTGCTGGCGGACGAACATGCCGAGTGCACCGTGAACGGCGTATACATTCCCATGGATGCGCAGCACATGGATCATCACACCGTCATTGACCATGCAATGCCCAACGGAAACAGCCACGAGTTGTACAAAGGCATCCTTCTCGATGCGTCACGCGCCGTATTCAGCGGACGCATTATCGTGCGCGTCGATGCCCAGAAAACGGATGCGCGCCAGTCCAATAACAACCTGCTTCTCTCCAACGACGCACAGATCGATACCAAGCCCCAGCTCGAGATCTGGGCGGATGACGTGAAATGCACGCATGGTGCGACGATTGGACGCATCGACGAGAATGCGCTGTTCTATCTTCGGTCGCGCGGCATCCCGGAACAACGTGCCAAAAACATACTTTCATACGCGTTTGCGAGCGAACTGCTCTCACACGTGCAACTGCCCGCGCTGCGCGAACATCTCGATCAGGCCATTCATACACGACTCGAACGAACCTGGAACAAGGCATGAATCCCACGCTGAATGATACTGCCATACGCGCCGTGCGGGAATCCGGTCACGGCGTGGCTTTCGATGCACTGCATGTACGGCGTGATTTTCCCGTACTGCGTCAGCGCGTGCACAACCACCCGCTTGTCTATCTCGACAATGGAGCGACCACCCAGAAACCGCAGGTGGTCCTTGATACCATGCAGCGTTTCTACAGCGAACAGTACTCCAATGTGCACCGCGGTGTGCATCACCTCAGCCAGGTCGCGACGGATCTTTATGAAGACGCGCGGCGTACGGTACAGCGTTTTATCAACGCGGAACGGGAGGAGGAGATCATCTTCGTGCGCGGCACGACCGAGGCGATCAATCTCGTTGCGCAGACCTATGGAAAACGGGAACTGGGTGCGGGTGACGAGGTTGTCATCTCCGCGATGGAACATCATGCGAACATCGTACCGTGGCAGATGATCTGCCAGGAACGCGGCGCAGCGCTGCGCGTGATCCCGATGAACGATCACGGGGAACTGGACATCGACGCCTACACGGATCTGCTCGGACCGCGAACGAAAATCGTGGCCGTCACCCATGTCTCCAACGCGCTGGGAAGCATCAATCCCGTTCGTGAAATGATACGCATCGCCCACGAATACGGTGTACCGGTGCTGGTCGACGGCGCTCAGTCCGCACAGCATCTTCCCATTGACGTGCAGGAACTCGACTGCGATTTCTTCACCCTCAGCGGACACAAGATGTACGGTCCCACCGGCATCGGTGTGCTGTACGGCAAGAAGGCACTGCTCGACCGCATGCCCCCCTATCAGGGAGGAGGCGATATGATCCTGTCCGTCACGTTCGAAAAGACGACGTACAACGAGCTTCCCTACAAATTCGAGGCAGGCACGCCGGATATTGCAGGGGCCATAGGATTTGCCGCCGCGCTGAAATACATACGCAGCTTTGAAATACATGAAATCCTGGCGCATGAAAAGCAACTGCTCGAGTACGCAACCGATACGCTTTCCGATATCGAAGCGCTTCGCGTCGTCGGTACCGCCGCCGAGAAAGCAAGCGTGCTCTCCTTTACCCTCTGCGCCGTTCATCCCCACGATATCGGCACCATACTCGATCAGCACGGCATCGCCATCCGCGCGGGTCATCACTGTGCACAGCCGGTGATGCACCGCTTTGGGATTCCGGCCACGGCGCGTGCCTCTTTCGCGATGTACAACACCCGCGAGGACGTCGACCAGCTTGCCGATGGTATTCAAAAAGTACTGGAGGTATTCGCCTGATGGATGAAATCAGGGAACTGTATCAGGAAGTGATTCTCGATCACAACAAGCGGCCGCATAATTTCCGGAAGATGGACGACGCAGATTCCGTCCTCGAAGGATTCAATCCCCTCTGCGGGGATCACTATACGTTTTATCTCCGCTTCGATGGCGATTCCATCGCCGAGGTCAGTTTCGAGGGCAGCGGCTGCGCGATATCGAAAGCCTCTGCGTCCATCATGACCGCCGTGCTGCAGGGGAAGGATCGACGAGAGGCGGAGGTCCTCTTCGAATTGTTCACCGGTGTTGTGACAGGGAAACTCGACCCCTTGGATCACATCGACGAACTCGGGAAGCTTGCGGCCTTCGCGGGCGTGGCGGAATTCCCTGTCCGCGTCAAGTGCGCGACGCTTCCATGGCACACCATGCATGGCGCCCTGCACGGCGAAGACAAACAGATTTCGACAGAGTAAGGAGTAACGGCGTATGCTGACCGATGAACAGCTGCAGGAAATAGACGAAAATGTCGTTCATACGATCAAATCCTGCTACGATCCCGAAATCCCGGTCAATATTTACGAACTGGGCCTCATATACCAGATCCGGGTGAAATCGGACGGCAAGGTGAACATCAAGATGACGCTCACCTCGCCAAACTGTCCGGCCGCACAGTCGCTGCCGGCTGAAGTGCGGGAGAAGGTGGCGCAGATCAACGGTGTCACCCGCGTCGATGTGGATATCGTCTGGGATCCGCC
>JAVVFP010000319.1:0-4163 GCA_032250495.1 Bacteroidota bacterium
AACAGCGGCCGCAAAGTGCTTCTCGTCGACGCCGATCTCCGTCGCCCCGTCCAACACCAGATCTTCGAGGTCGATCGCGAACCCGGCCTGTCCAACGCGCTCATCGGGGAAGTGCCGGTCAACCAGTGCATAAAGAAGACCATGGTGCCCGGCCTGCATATCATACCCTGCGGAAACATTCCCAGCCACCCGGCCGAATTGCTGGGCTCGGCGAAGATGGAGAAGTTCGTAAAGCTGGTACGGCAGTACTATGACCTGGTGCTGTTCGATGCCCCGCCGGTGATCGCCATGGCCGATACTCTCGTCCTGGCCAAGTACACCGATGGCGCCGTACTCATCGTATCCGCCGATCAGACGAAGTCCCTCGGACTGGAGAAGGCCAACGAAATGCTGCAGTCCAACAACGCCAATATTCTCGGCGTCGTGGTCAATCGCTTCAATGCGAACAAGGTGTATTACTCGTACTACCGGTACTATTACCAGAATTACTACTACTATTCGACGGACGGCGAGCGCAAGGCGAAACGCGTCAAGAAACGCAAGTCGCCGCAACCCGAGGAACAGGAAGCGAGCTGATTCCGCCGCAGCGCTGCGGAACGATATGCCCCCCGGCAGGCACTGCCCGGGGGCATTTTTTTTCGACGCTATTGGCCGTTCCGATAGCCGAGACGACTGTTTCCGGTGTCTCCGATTGGGTTTCAGATGAAAAAGGCCTATTTTTCCATGCTCCCGCCGGGATCCTCCCGCCTGGACAGTAACACCAACCATCACACACGCATAACGCCCAATGATCCGAGACAGTTATATCAAGACGGTCATCGAACCCTTCAAAATCAAGACCGTGGAACCCATCAAGTTCACCACGCACGAGCAGCGTGCGCGCTTCCTCGAAGAGGCCGGGTGGAACACGTTTCTCATCGACGCGGAAAACGTTCTCATCGATCTCCTGACCGACAGCGGCACCTCCGCGATGAGCTCACGGCAGTGGGCAGGCATGCTCGACGGCGACGAATCGTACGCCGGCTCACGCAGTTTCTTCCGCATGCGCGACATGGTGCAAAAAATCACGGGACTGAAGCATATCATCCCGACGCATCAGGGACGTGCCGCCGAGAAAATCCTGTTTTCCATCGTCGGAGGAGAGGGCAAGGTCGTCCCCAACAACACGCATTTCGACACGACGCGCGCGAACGTCGAGTTCTCCGGCGCCCTGGCCATTGACTGCCTCAACGCCGACGGCAAACGGCCGGAGGTGATCGCGGACTTCAAAGGGAACATGGATATCGAGAAACTCGAAGCGGTCATCGAGGAATACGGCGTCGACCGCATTCCGCTGGTCATGATCACGGTGACCAACAACAGCGGCGGCGGACAGCCGGTGTCCATGGAGAATATCCGGCAGACCCGCGCCGTCTGCGACAGGTACGGGCTGCCCCTGTTCATCGACGCCTGCCGTTTCGCAGAGAACGCGTATTTCATCAAGCTCCGGGAAAAGGGATACGCGGACAAGACTCCGCTCGAGATCGCGCAGGAGATATTCTCCTACGCGGACGGCGTCACCATGTCCGCCAAGAAAGACGCCCTCGTCAACATCGGCGGATTTCTCGCGCTCAACGACGACGATCTCGCGGTGCAGTGCCGCAATCTGCTCATCGTCACCGAGGGCTTCCCGACCTATGGCGGACTCGCAGGACGAGACCTCGAGGCGATCGCACAGGGACTCGAGGAAATCCTCGACGAGGACTACCTGCAGTACCGCATCAAAAGCACGGAATATCTCGGCAACAAGCTGACGGAACTCGGCGTCCCCATTCTCCTCCCGCCGGGGGGACATGCCATTTACCTTGACGCGAAACGCTTCTGCCCGAATATCCCGCAGGAGCAGTTCCCGGCACAGGCCATCACCTGCGCACTGTACCTCGACGGCGGACTGCGCGCGGTCGAGATCGGGAGCGTGATGTTCGGGCGCAAGGAGAACGGCCGCTTCGTCGCACCGGATCTCGAACTGGTGCGACTCGCCATCCCGCGCCGCGTGTATACGCAGAGCCATATCGATTACGTGATCGAGGTCGTCAAACACGTTCACGATCGACGCGATGAACTCAAGGGCCTGAAGCTGACCTACGAAGCACCCATGCTCCGGCACTTCACGGCGCGCTTCGCTGCCATCGATTGAGCGTTCGTTCCTTCGCGAGGCCGTCTCCGAAGCAACGCCGCCTGCGGGCAGTCCGTGTGACGGGCAACGCCGCCTGCGGGTAGTCCGTGTGACGGGCAACGCCGCCTGCGGGCAGCCCGCACGTCGGAGCGTTGTCGTGACGAAGTTCGGAGACGGTCTCCATGTTTTATTTTGAGGTGCACGGCACGTGAGGAGGATACTGTATGTACATCACGGCAAGGGAATCGGCGGCGCGCCGCTGAGCCTTCTGTATCTGATTCGCGGACTCGACCGTTCGCGGTACGAGCCCCTCGTCCTCTGCATCCACGACGGGGAGGCGGCCGACCTGTATCGCGGCGAGGGGATTGACACCGTCGTCGACACGAGGCTGCACGACTTCAGTCATACCAACGTGCTCTGGTACCCGCTCTGGCAACTGCCGAAAATCCTTCTTCGCCTCTGGCAATTCCCCCTGACGCGCGTTCGTTTCGCACGCTTCCTGCGGGAGCGGCCCGTGGATCTGATCCATTTGAATACGTCGACGCTGACCGCGTTCGCGCTTGCGGGACATGCGCGCGGCATCCCCGTCGTATGGCATATCAGGGAACCGCTGCAGCGGGGACACACCGGCCTGCGGCGTGCGGTCATCCGTCGCATCATCGATCGCACTGCCACGCGTATCCTCCCGATCTGCCAGTATGACGCGGATCAGTTGCTGCCGTCCCCTAATATTCATGTCGTGTACAATTTCATCGATTTTGCGCAGTTCGATGCAGGAATCGACGGCGGTCCCCTCCGCATCGCACTGGGTATCCCTCCGACGGCACAGGTGGTTACGATGCTGGGTGGCGTCAATCCCATCAAGGGCACCCGCGAGTTCGTGCAGGCGGCAGTTTCGCTGCTGGACGCGCATCCCGACGCGCTGTTTCTTGTCGCCGGTCCGGTACCGGAAGAAAATCTCAGAAACAGAATCAATGGACGTTGCGTATACGACAGGAAGCTCCGGGCACTGATTCCACTACAGCACACGTCCCGGATTCGCTTCCTCGGTGTCCGCAAGGACATCCCGCAGCTTCTCGCGGCCTCGGACCTTCTCTGCTTTCCGTCCACGGTCCCGCATTTCGCAAGGCCTGTCATCGAAGCGAGCGCCATGGGCGTGCCCGTGGTCGCCTCGGACCTGGGCGGTCCGCGGGAACTGGTACGGCATGAGAAAACAGGACTGCTGTTCCCGGCCGGAGACAGCGAGGCGCTGGCCGCGGCAATGCGGCGCCTGCTCGTCGACGAGGCGCTGCGCAAGGCCATGGGCCGGACCGGCATCACGTTCGCGAGAGAGCATTTCGATGCGAAAAAGAATACCGCCCGCGTCCTGAAGCAGTACGAGGAAATCTTTCGTGAGGAAAATCTGCCCTGAGGACCGACAGATTTTGTGCAATTGACTGACTTTACCGTATTTTATGCATTACCATTACCACAGCAGGAGATACAATGCGCTTCGTAACCCCCTTATTGATCGGCCTGTTTGCCTTCGTCAGTGTTCACGCGCAGCAAGCGCAGCAGTCCACCTGGATAGAAGACGATTTTTCCGGGGAGAGTCTGCGAGCGGAATGGAAGCCGGTCGCCGGCACCTGGTCCGTTGACGGTGCGCGTGTCAAGGTCACGGGCGGCGGTGAGCAGTTCGCGATGCTGCTCGACGCTTATGTCATGTATACGAAGTCCTTTGTCATCGAGGCGGTGATCGACAAGCTCGGTGGGGGCGTCGTCTTCAACGCCGAGCATCCGGGTGCCTTGAACAGTTGCCATATCGTCAAGATTGCGGACGACGGTGTCTCTCTGGGGTACATGGATTTTCTGGCACAGTATTTCGAGACACGCGCCATCATGGTCAAGGACCTCGTCGCGCCTGTCACCATGAGGATTTACGTCGACCAGAAGAACAGGAATTTTTCCGTTCTGCTCAATGACCGCAACGTGGCGCTCGAAGAGCTGCGCTTCAATTCCGGTTACGCGG
>JAVVFP010000320.1:0-730 GCA_032250495.1 Bacteroidota bacterium
GGATTGTTAAAGTGACTTCTGTTGAATTTCATCCAGGATATCGGTCGTAAACTCTTCGATGGACTTCGCACCGAGGTCCCCTTCCGTATGGCGACGGACGGAAACGCTGCGGGCGTTCATCTCCTTTTCGCCGACGATGAGCATGTACGGAACCTTTCGGCTTTCCCAGTCGCGGATCTTGTAGCCGACTTTCTCGTTGCGATCGTCGCGTTCGGCACGAATGCCGCGGGCGCGCAGCGTGTCGACGACTTCCCCCGCGTAGCCGAGGAAAGGATCGCTGATCGGCAGCACGGCCACCTGCACCGGTGCCAGCCAGGTCGGGAAGAAGCCGGCGAAATGCTCTATCAGCACGCCGATGAAGCGCTCCATCGACCCCATGATGGCGCGATGAATCATCACCGGACGCCGGCGTTCGTTGTTCTCGTCGATGTATTCGAGCTCGAAGCGCTCGGGCATCTGGAAATCCAGCTGAATGGTGGCGAGCTGCCAGGAGCGGCGCAGCGCGTCGCGCACGCTGATATCTATTTTCGGCCCGTAAAACGCGCCGTCCCCGGGATGGAGCTTGTAGTCGATCCCGTTCGCTTCGAGGGCGTCGGCCAGGCTTTTCTCCGCGGTTTCCCACAGCGCCACATCGCCCATGGCGTCCTCGGGACGCGTGGAGAGCGCATACACCGGTTCGAAGCCGAAAAGCTTGTAGAAGCGGTCCACGAGCTTCATCAGCGCGGTGATT
>JAVVFP010000320.1:740-4160 GCA_032250495.1 Bacteroidota bacterium
GAAAATCTGGTCGGGACGCACGTAGAGATGCGCATCGTCCATATGGAACTGCCGCACGCGGAACATGCCGTTGAGGGCACCGCTGAGTTCATTCCGGTGATTGGTGCCGATTTCGGAATAGCGCAGCGGCAGGTCACGGTAACTGCGCACCTTGTGCCGGTAGACATAGGTGCTCTCGGGGCAGTTCATCGGCTTGAGGCTGTATATCTGGTCTTCCCCGTCTTCGACCAGGAACATGTTTTCCTTGTAATGCTGCCAGTGGCCGGACTGCTCCCAGAGCTCTTTTTTCACCAGTATGGGCGTGAGAATTTCATCGTAGCCCGCGCCGTCGAGCATTTCCCGGATGAGTTTCTGCAACTCGCGAAACAGCAGCATGCCGCGCGGCAGCCAGAACGGTGCCCCGGGAGACACATCGTGGAAGGCGAACAGCTCCAGTTCCCTTCCCAGCTTGCGGTGGTCGCGCTTGCGTGCCTCTTCGAGCAGTTCCAGGTATTCTTCCAGTTCCTTTTTCTTCGGGAAGGAAATGCCGTAGATGCGCTGCAGCTGCTTGTTCTTCGCATCGCCTTTCCAGTAACTGCCCGAAACGTTGAGCAGTTTGACGTACTTGATGCGTCCCGCGCTGGGCAGATGGGGACCGCGGCACAGGTCGGTAAAGGAACCTTCGCTGTAGCAGCTGATCACCTCTTCGTCCTCGTCGAAGCCCTCGATGAGCTCGATCTTGTACTCGTCCCTGCCCGACCAGAGGTCCAGTGCCTCCTGCTTGCTGATCACCTTCCGCTCGAAGGGCTGATCCTCCCTGGCGAGTTCCGCCATGGTTTTCTCGATCTTCTCGAGATCTTCCGGTGTAAAGACGTGGTCGACGTCGATGTCGTAATAGAATCCCTCGTCGATGGCGGGACCGACACCGAACTTGGCGCCCGGGTAGAGTTTCTGCACGGCATGGGCCATGAGATGGCTCGAACTGTGCCAGTACACTTCCTTCCCTTCCTCGTCCTTCCAGGTCAGGATGCGCACGGTGGCGTCGGCATCGATGGACGTGTCGAGATCGCGTACCTTGCCGTCAACCTCTACGGCCAGCGCTTCGCGCGCCAGTCCGGAGGAGATGCTTTCCGCCACTGCGAGTCCGGTCACACCCCGGGGAAATTCCCTGCTGTCACCGTTCGGAAAGGTTATGGTAATCACGTCTGCCATCGAGCCGCCTCTGCGTATGTATAACGAAAAAATCGGATTCGCTCCGATTTTTTCCTCTTGCGAGAAGTGTGGGTTCTACAGGAGTCGAACCTGTGACCTCTACCATGTCAAGGTAGCGCTCTAACCAACTGAGCTAAGAACCCGACGAAAGGTCTCCAAATATATACAGGGACAGAAGATAAAGCAAGTGTACTTAAAGAAAAATGTGAGAATAATCGTCAGAATCCCCGTACGAGGCGCAGCATATCCTCGACTGCGGCTGGCAGGCCGACGAACATTGCGCGGGAAACGAGCGCGTGTCCTATGCTGACTTCCTCGATTTCCCGAATCGGGGTGATGTAGCGAACGTTCTGGTAATTGATGCCGTGTCCTGCATTTACACCCAGTTCCAGGGTCCGGGCGAAGGCGGCCGCATTCTTGATGCGCTCGAGCTGCTCGGTCATTTCCTCGATGCTGCGGGCGTTCGCGAATTCACCGGTGTGGATTTCGATGATGTCGGCGCCGGTTTCGGCCGCGGCCTCGATCTGCTCGTCGACGGGATCGACGAAGAGGCTGACCTCGATATCATTTTCATGCATCATGCGCACGGCGTGCGCCACTTTTTCAGCTTCACTGATGATATCGAGACCGGATTCGGTGGTCAGTTCCTTGCGTTTTTCAGGGACGAAGGTCACCAGGTCCGGCAGGGTTTCAATGGCGATCTGCAAAATTTCATCGGTAATGGCCATTTCCAGGTCGAGTTTTGTCTTCACCGTATCGCGCAGCAGTCGCAGATCGCGATCGTTGATATGTCTGCGATCCTCACGGAGGTGGCAGACGATGCCTTCCGCCCCGTGCAGCTCGCAGATCTGTGCAGCGGTCACCGGATCGGGCTCGAGTCCCCCACGGGCTTCGCGCAGTGTTGCAAAATGGTCGATGTTGACACAGAGTCGCATGATTTCACCTGCTTTTCGATAACGGACCTGATTGATCGGCCGTGTTGTGGACGGTCGTACCAGGTACAAATATAGGAATACTCAGGGGAAGAGTGCAGAGAAAAGGGCGAAGAAATCTGCGGGACCGATGCCTTCGACCCCGCTGCGGAAACGCAGCGTGGCGAACAGGTCTATCGTGAGCATGACGCTCCAGTGAATGAGCACGGCGTACCAGAAGGAACGGGTCCGCACCGAGAGGGCGCCGAGGGCGATGCCGGCCGCGATCGAACCCACGGTTTCCGGCACGGGTTTCCCGGAATGCAGGATGACGAAGGGCAGCATCTGCACCAGAACCGCGACCACGGCGCCGGTGTGGCGCAGCAGTCCGAACAGCATATACCCGCGCCAGATGAATTCCCAGCCGATGAAATACAGTATGAACGCGGCTTCGTAGACGAGGAAAAGCATCCAGTCGCCGCGCACGCTTTGCGCGTGCGGATACACCGCCTGGAAGGCCGGCGCGGCGCTCGCCACCCAGAGTATCGGCAGCATGACGGCATAAAAGAGCAGGGAGACTTTCAGGCCAAAGCGCCAGTCGCCCGCTCCCATGCCGAAGTCGCGCAGCGTGCGGCGGTGAAGGAGGACGATGACCGGGAGCAGCAGAAGAAAATAGATGACGAATTCGCTGGCGAACCAGTAGAGATACTGGTAGAGATCGTACAGCGGATCCCGTCCCAGCACGCCGTACCACTGATCAAAGAAAAAGCGTTTGCTGCCGAGCTTGTGGGACAGTATTCCGACGACGGCGGTGACCAGGAAAACGAGCACGACGTCGCGCGGTGCACGGCGTGCTTCGTCCAGAAACGTGCGAAGAGCGCTCCGGAGGGAACGCTCTTCCTTGTCTGACAGGTCGCCGGGTTCGGTCACGACGGCGGACCGACTAGAATATGGTGGAAATCGAGAAACGGTGCATGGCCCCGATCTCCCCGAAGGAGTTGTAGGCGTAATCCACCACGTACATCGCGATTTTCAGGCCGAAGCCCCCTGAAAAACCGGCGAGTTTCGCGGAATTGCCGATTTTGAGTTCGTCGCGCTGCTCATTGTTGTAGCCGATGCGCGCGAGCAAGGCCTGACTGAGTTCGAACTCGCCGCCGATGGAGAAATTCATGAAACGGTCGAAAACACCGTCCGCTTCCTCGTTGAGCTTGTGGAAATTGAGCATGATGGTCAGCGGCAGATGTTCGAGTTTCTTGCCGACGCCGAGTCGGACATCGAACGGAAGCGACTCGTTTTCGTCCCCGAAGCTGCTGACCTG
>JAVVFP010000321.1:0-4158 GCA_032250495.1 Bacteroidota bacterium
TGAATTCTGCGGTCTCCGAGATCCAGGATATGCGCCCCTCGCTTTCCTCGTCGCTGCCGTCGACGCGGATGCGGACACGCTGGCCGAGCGCGATAGAGGAGAGCCGCGGTTCCGGCACATAGATCCTGGTCCAGAGTTCGTCGAGATTCGCGATTTCGCAGACCGGCGAACCGACGCCGAGCAGTTCCCCGATGTCGACGTAGCGCACAAGGACGCGGCCCGCGAGCGGGGAGGTGATTTCCGCGTCGCGGAGTTGCTTGCGGACCATGTTCTCCCCGGCGCCGAGCTGGGCGGTCTTGCTTTCAAGGGCCGCGTGGGCGGCTTCGGCCGCGGCGATCTCGGCTTCCGCCGCTTCGAGCTGCGTGGCGAGATCGTCGACAGCCTGCTTCGTGACGGCTTCCTCGGCGAGAAGGGCACGGAATCGTTCGAGCCGTGTCGCCAGATTGTCGCGTTGAACCCGGGCTGCGCGCAACCGCGCGGTCGCCGATGCGATCTGATGCCGCAGTTCACTCTGTCGGGCATCGGACTGCGTGAGCTGATAATCGAGCCGCTCGGTCTCGAGCCGCACCAACGGGTCCCCTTTCGCGACCTCGCTGCCCTCGTCGACGGCGACGTGCACGACGCGTCCGGGTGTCTCCGCGCTGATGCGCACCGTATTGGCATCGATGATGCCGGTATAAAGCGTGCCCTGTTCATCGCCGTTACCGCAGGCGTTGAGCCCGATGATTCCCAGCAGGCAGAGGACGGCAGGTGTGAAAGCGGGTAATCGTCTCATCATGTTGCGCGCATTCATGGGAAGTGCTCCTTATTCATTCCATCCGGTTTCGGCGGCGAGTTCCGTGAGTTTTATCGCGTAGCGTATCTCGCTCTGCTCCCGCTGCAGGCGGGCGGTGGTCAGCGCAGTTTCCGCGTCGACCACTTCGGTCGCCGTCGCCAGTCCCTGTGCGAAGCGCGCATGCAGGAGCTGCTGCCTGACGGTCTGCTGACGGACCTGCTCGTCGAGTAGAACGCGGGTGCGCTGCAGGACTTCGATTTCATTGATGATTTTTTCTATCGCGGTCAGTATTTCACTGCGGAGCAGGCTTTTCTCCTGTTCGCTTTCCTGCAGCGCGATCCGCTGCTGTTCCACTTCGGCCCGGTCACCGCCCCAGGACCACAGCTGCCACCGAACGTTTACGCCGGCCGTGTAATAATCCATCCATTCGTTGCGGAACTGGTCGACGCCGGGTCGGCCGTAGCGATAGGATGCGAAGGCATTGACGGTGGGGAAATAATCGGCCCGTTCCGCCCGTATACGCTCGTTGACCAGGGTTTGCCGGTGTTCGAGCAGGCGAAAGTCCGAGCGCCGCGCAAGTGCGGCATCACCGAGCGTCCCTTCGCGGTAATGAAGGAGCAGGGTTTCGTCCAGGGTGATATCCTCGCTGATGCGAACTTCCTCCGCGGGACGGAGGATGAAGGAGGAGAGGGTGAGCAGCGCATTCTTTTCCGCGGTCTCGGCCGATACTTTTTCGACGAGCAGGGCGCTGATGCGGGTCGAAAGCAGCAGGGTGTCATAGGCGATCACCTGTCCCTGCCCGTGCAGCTGCTTGACGGTGCGGAGCTGCTGTTGCAGCCATTGCAGCTGCTCGCGGTAAATACGCACGCTGCGATGCGCCAGCTGGGCCTGACGGTATACCACTGCGACGCGATGCCGCAGGGCGGTGCGTGTTCCGGCCAGGGCTTCCCGGGCGATCGCGCTCTGCGTTTGCGCGATATTCTGCATCGCATCGAGGCGGAAGCCGGTAAAAAGCGGAACGCTGGCGGTGAGTGCGCTTTCCCAGACATTTCCATCGCCGAAGCTGATGCTCCGGGAAGGGAGTCCGGGCAGGGCGAGATCGATCTGCGCGGTTTCGCTGATATGCGTATACCCCGCCGTGGCATCGAGCCGCGGAAGGCGTCGCGCACGCATGGCGTCCACAGCGCGCTCGGCGCGGAGGAGTGAGAATTCCGCGCGACGCACCTCCTGGTAGTTCTCCAGCGCCAGGCGCTGGACCTCCGCGAGACCGAGCGGCGCCTGTGCCGACAGCGGCGCGGCTGCGATCAGAATTCCGATGGCGAGCAATGCCCATTTCATGACTGTGGCTCCGTCCTGGGTTTGAGTCCGTTCATGACCAGATCATATATGTGCTGCTTGCGCTCCTCGAGATACTCGTCACGCCGGGAATGCAGCTCAGGCAGTATCATGGCGAGAAGCGGATACCCGACGAAAAAATAGATGCAGGCGCCCATGACGGTGATCAGTGTCTGTGAGGCGTCCAGGTCACGAATGTCTCCCGCTTCCACCGCCGCATTGAAGCGGGCGAGAAAAACGGCCGGAACTCCGTCGCCGGCAGGCAGCACGATATCCCGCAGCTTCTCCGCCATCACCGGCGCTCCCTCGGTGATCTCGCGCAGTATGAACATCGGCAGTGCAGGATTCTCGTTGAGAAGGTCGATATAGCGGTCGATGAACTCGTGCAGCAGCACGCTGAAGGAAGCATCGGTACGCATCGCCGCCGCCATCCGAAGAAAGTAGCGCCGCGCGACAAAACTGAACACCTCGCTGTATAGCCGGTCCTTGCTGCGGAAATAGTAGTGTATCAGTGCCTTGTTCATTCCGGCACGGTCCGCTATTTCCTGCATGCGGGCGCCGTTTTTTCCCTCCCTGCTGAATACCTCGAGCGCTGCAAGGAAAATTTTCTCCTCGCTCTCCGTGTATTCCTGTTCCTTCATTGCTGACTCTTTGATTTAACTAATTAGTTAAACTGTAGTGACAAACATAAAACACGAGTTGCAAGAAGTCAAGAAAAAAAATCATGCGAACGAAAACCCGCGGAGCGGGTTTTCTCTGTGGCAAACGGATTCGCAGGGCATTGCGGAGCATGATGCGGGGGATGCATCACTCGAGGAGGATGCGGTGCAGGATGCTGACCGTGCCATCGCTCAGTTCGCAGAGGAGGAGTCCTCGCGGCCATGAAGCGCAGGGGAGGGACAGAACGTGCCGGCCAGCGGGGAGGAGGCGCCCGACGGTGCGTTCTGTCACCATTACCCCTGCGAGCGTGTGCACGCGCAGCTGCAGCGTTGCGGGATGGGGGAGCTCGACTGCGATCGACAGGTCGCTCCTGGCCGGCTGCGGCCAGGGGGGAGCGCTGCGCAGGCTGGATACGGGGGAGGCAATCCGCAGTTCCCGTTCAGGAGAACGGCTGAAGCTGCCATCCCTGTCCTGCTGAAGCAGGCGGTAGCGGTAGGTTTGACCCGGACGCACCGTGCGGTCCATCCACGAATACGCGCGTGGACTCGCGCTCTCGCCCGCGGCGTGTTTGAACTCCATTTGTCGCCATGGACCATCGGGGACGTTCCGGCGTTCGATCACGAAGCCGTAGCTGTTGTATTCCGACGCGGTACGCCAGCGGAGCGCCGCGCACTGTTTTCCGGCGGAGACATGGAAAAACTCCAGTTCCACGGGGAGCGGCTGCACCGCGATGGCGTTGAGATAGTGAATGTCGTCGAGCGAGAGGGTCAGCGCATTCGCGGGACTCTGGGCGGCATACCACATGAAAGAGTCGATACCCAGGGTATCGGGCAGTCCGGTCGCGCTGAGTTCGTCGGCGACACGGTGGCCATCCATCCAGACATCCCAGCGACCTGCGCCGACCGTCTGCGCGCTGTCATGCTGGTAACTGCGCGCAGCGGCGGCGTTGTTGCAGTAGACTTCGAGAAGAAACGCGCTGTCGGCGTGTACACTGGCTGCCGGGAGAGCTGACCAGCCGGAGGGCAGGCGCGCCGCGCAGCTGATGACGCCACTGCTGTCTACGGTCCAGCGCAGTCCGGTGAATACTTCCGAGGAAGTAAAACCCCCGTTGTCATCGAAACAGCTGCCATTGCCGGTAAAAAAATACACGGTCCCCTGATCGCCGCTGATGCGCATGCTGCAGCGCAGACTGAAGCCACTTCCGGGCGCATGGTCATGCACCTGCACCTTGTTGAGTGATCCACCCGTTGGTGCGCGCAGGCAAAGTTCACTTCCACCGCCCAGCGCCTGCACCGATGGCTGCAGCAGGTATGCAGCGCCGCCCTGTGAACCGATGCGCACCCGCGCATTTCCCGCGGGCGGTGCGGGCAGGAAGCTGCTGCTCTCCC
>JAVVFP010000322.1:0-4155 GCA_032250495.1 Bacteroidota bacterium
GACCGTTTTCTTCCCGCTTTCAAGTCCCCTCCGTTCGCGGAGGGGACTTTTTTTTGTTACCTATTCCGGAAATCAGTGTCCTTGATGATGTAAGACCTACAATGCCGACGGCTGGGTGGAAACGTCACGGCAACCCGTGTCAAACCAACACAAGGAGTCTGCCATGATTTACCGGACTGCTACCCTCCTCCTGTTGCTCCTCGCAATCAGCGCCACCGCGCAGCCGCGCCTGCAGGACGAGATCATCTTCCCGCTTTCAACCCTGCAACTCCGGCCCTGTGACGATCCCGCGCTGCAATGCTCCCAGAATATTTCCGACGCCTACGCGCAGGGACTGCAACCGATCGGGAACTATGCACTCGGAAAGCGCACCGCCTCCCACGCACCGCGGCTGCAGAGAGCCGCGAACTCCCCGCTCTTCGAAATCGGCCTGATGGCCAACACGTACTGTATGATCGGTGAAAACCGCAACCAGATCGCCTGCGATCCCTTCACCGGCGAGGTGGCCGTCGTCTTCCGCGGCAATGACCGCTCACAGGATGGTGACGGCAATTCCCTGTATATCCGTTACTCCACGGACCACGGAACAAGCTGGTCGCAGCAGGGTGACAATGTTGCAACGACCGCGAAGCCACGATACCCGAGCATCTTTCTCCCCAACAGCGGCAGCGGAAGCCATATGGCCCTGCTCTGGCCGCAGGTCGTCAGTTTCGGCGACGGCAGCGAGGACTTCGGACAGGTCAACGCCATGCGCGCCGACCTCGGAAACGATAATCCCACGTACTCCGCACTTGCGACACCACCGAACTGGAGCATCCCCTGGAGCATCATCATGGACCAGGAGACGGGGTATCTCTACAGCGCATCCGAGGCCGTCGAGCCCTCGAACGGCTTCTTCACCGGCGAGTATTTCCTCCTCCGTTCCACTGACGGTGGTGCGCAGTGGGCGCCGGTCGATATCGGTGAACCTGTCTACGGCCCGAATCTCGTGCCAAGCGGCTTCGTCGCACTCAATCACCGCCTGGACATCTCACCCGACGGCAGCACCATGATACTCAGCTGGATCATGGTGATCGAAAGCGAACCCGGACGCGCAAATCTGCTCGATGATGATCATGAAATCGCCTGGCGGATCTCCACGGACGACGGGGCAAGCTGGAGCGAAACCCGGCGCCTGCGCATCGCGGACATCAGCGAAAAACCCGCCCCGTTCAGCGCACGCATCGCGCAGTCCTGGGACCTCGATGTCGCACTCGACTACAGGAACCGCATCCACTTCCTCACCGTGTGCTCGGCCGACCTCAATCCCTTCGATCCCTTCGACGAAGCAAACCCGGACAGT
The DNA here is from genome assembly GCA_032250495.1 of Bacteroidota bacterium. Lineage (GTDB taxonomy): Bacteria > Bacteroidota > Ignavibacteria > SZUA-365 > SZUA-365 > BM516. The sequence goes on from JAVVFP010000322.1 coordinate 1,343, forward strand.
ACCATCAACCTGCGGCACGTGGACTCCACCTTCGTCACCGAGATTACCCAGAACGACGACGGGACGTGGAGCATCGTCCCGATCGGTCCAGTTCGGCGCGTACGCGTCGACCGCCTGTCGTTCACTGCGGCCTCCGACGATGACGCTGCCGCAGTCTTCCGCAACGAACCGAAATGGGCGCGCAGCCGCGATGGGAAAAAACTCTGGGCGAAATGGATCACGCCGTTCTACAGCTGGACGGTCTCCAATGTCGCCGGTGTGCCGACTCTGTTCGCGGACACCATCACCCAGATCTATGCCAATGGACGACACGTGGATTCCCGGCATGACATCGCGTGGATGCGCCACTGGGACTTCGCGCAGCCCGAGCACAACAGTTTCGCCATGGACAGCCTCATGCGCCTCACCGCACTGACCGATGTGGGCGCAAAATACAGCAAGATGGCCTCGCTCGCCGGCGATGACGGGCAGTTGCACATCCTTTTCGTGGAATGGGGCGTGGGCGAAACGGTGGATGACGATCCGATTAACTCCGACCAGGTCGTCTGGTACCTCCAGGACGTGCAGATCCCGGTGACCCTCCTCGGAGTGGAACAGGTCGACAGCAGGCCGGCGGATTTCACGCTCCGGCAGAATTACCCGAATCCCTTCAACCCCGAAACGGTGATTTCCTTCTCCCTGCCGCAGCGCATGACGGTACGCCTGGCCGTGTACGACATGCTGGGACGCGAAGTCGCACTGCTTGCCGACGGCATGCACGAGGCCGGAACGCACCGCGCACGCTTCGACGGCGCGAGGCTCGCGAGTGGAATGTATGTCTGTCGACTCGATAACGGATTGAGAAGCACTTCCGTAAAAATGATGCTCACCAGGTAGTTCCCGTGCGGCATCGTCCTGTTGATTGACGAAGTGCTCCGGGAGCCCGATCATGCGGACGGGCTCCTCCATAAAAGGAACGGTCCCGTACCGCGTCATTCGCGTACGGGACCGTTCCGATTTCAGGGAATATCCGCCTGCTATTGATCCGCGGCCTTTTTCAGGTTCGCGAGCAACGCGCCGGAGCGCTTCAGGCTGTCGAGAATGCTCTCGAAAGCTTCGTTTCGTCCCTGACGGCGAGCCTGCTCAAGAAGGTGATTCTTCACTACCTTCGCGAACACCGTGGGCGATATGTGTGCGTCTCCCTGCGTGACGAAGGTGCCGAACACCTCGTCCTGATAGAGGAACCACACGTGAAAGCCCTCGATGATGTCGCCGGTCAGCGCCACGCGCGCGACGAGTGAATCCGCCCGGTGCTGCGAGAGTCCGTGAACCTGCATCAGATAATCCAGGCAGAGCATGTAATGGTTCTCACCGCGCGCGACGCGATGCGGCGCGGGCAGCCTGTCGGTAATGTCGTGCAGCCGCTCGTGGAAGTCGTCGATTTCGTCCTGCAGATCGACGATATCCAGCAGAATTCCACGGCAGGATTCGTCGCCTTCGCTCTCGATATGCACCACGAGTTTTTTCATCTCGTCTGCCGAGAGGCCGTACTCGGAATGAAGCTGCAGCTCGAGGCGTCGTGCCGGAAGCACGGTCTGGTTGTAAGCCTGCAGCAGGTCTCGTATCGATTCCTGGCAGGAAGCGATGGACGATGAGGTTTCCTCCGCTTCGCGGGCCAGTGTCTGGAATTCCTCAATATTCATCTGTTTCCCGCCACAGGCGCCGAGCAGCAGCACAGCGGCGATGAACAGAGGAATATTGCGAAACAGGTCTGAAGCAATATGCGTCATGCATGCTCACGATAGTGAAACAGTGTACACATCCCTACCCTTCCGGTCGAACCGGTCGGTTACTTCTTTTCCGATGTTGTGTGAACGTCCCGCCATGGATCGCAGCGGGCAGAATATCAGTACTTGCATTCACCGTCCAAGAGCGTTGGCCCTGGAAGGAAAACCAATCTGCGAAATTTTTCACAGAAAACAAACGACCTGTTGCGTCTCCTCGCCGGGTCCGCTGCGCGGAAATCCGCTGCGCGGAGTTCCGCTGCGCGAGGGTCAGAGTTCGATGCTTTCCCCGTAGGCAAGCACGCGGGCATTGCCGCCCTGTGCGCGCACCTTGGAGCTGAATTCTTCCGGATCCGCCTCGATGACGGGGAAGGTACCGTAGTGCATGGGAATCGCCAGTCCCGGTCGCACGAATTCCACCGCCTTGACCGCATCGTCGATGCCCATGGTGAAATTATCTCCGATCGGCGCGAGCATGCAGTCGATGCTGTCACGTTCGCCGATCAGCTGCATGTCGAGGAACAGTCCCGTGTCCCCCGTATGGTAGACGGTCTTGCCCGCCATGGTAATGAGCACGCCTGCCGGCTCTCCCATGTACTGTCCCTCAGGGGACGATGAGCCGTGGTGGGCGATGGTGAATTTCAGGCGTCCGAAGGGAAAGTGGTACGCGCCGCCGATATGCATGTTATGCGCACGGACCCCGTTCTCCGCGGCGTAATTGGCGAGTTCGTTGACGGCGATCACCAGGGCGTCACAGCGCTTTGCGATTTCCAGGCCGTCCCCAAGGTGGTCGCCATGCGCATGCGTGAGAACGACGAACTGCGCCTCGATATCCTCCGCCTTCCTCGGGGCCGTCGGATTTCCCGTCAGGAAAGGATCGATCGCGATGGTATGCGTGCCGTCGTCGAGCAGGAATGAAGAATGACTCAGATACGTCAGTTTCAGCATCATACACCTCAATGTTGTAAGTATCGCAGGGGGAAACAATATAGACGCACGACGTACCGGACGCAAGGTCCCCGCGCGCCGAAGGCGTCCCCGCGCGCCGAA
>JAVVFP010000323.1:0-4142 GCA_032250495.1 Bacteroidota bacterium
GTTCGCCGTGACCCATCGCAGTGATTCGCCGCATGCGCTGACCGCCGTGCGCGAACAGAACCTGCGCACCCTCTACGCGGTGGCCGAGAAGATCAACTCGGTGCTCGACCTCGAGCAGTTGCTCGACAACATCATGGACAGCGCGCTCGAAGCGATGAACGGCGAACGCGGCATGATTTTCCTCATCGAGAACGATCAGCTCTCGCTCAAGGTCTCGCGCAACGTGGAGAAAGAGACCATACGCGACGCCACGGAAATCAGCCTGAGCATTCTGCAGGACGTGCTGCACGCGGGCAAACCCATCATCGTCTCCGACACCGCGGCGGACGAGGAGTTCAGTCGACGGGACTCTGTGGTGAATTACAATATCCACTCCCTGATCTGCGTCCCAATGAAACTCAAGGAGCAGATCATCGGCACGGTGTACGTCGACTCGCGCTCCGACGCCCTGCAGGCGATGAGCTTTTCTGAAATCGACGCGGAGTTTCTCGAGGCCTTCGCCAACCTGGCCACCATCGCCATCGAAAACGCGCGCCTGCACCATGAACTCAAGAAGGAGAACTTCTACCTGCGCAAGGAAGTGGAACAGCGCTTCGGTTTCGAGAACATCATCGGCAGCAGCCGGCCCATGGAACAGCTTTTCTCCGAAACGCAGGCCGCCATCGGCAGCGAGGGCAGCGTGCTGATTTACGGCGAGAGCGGCACGGGCAAGGAGCTGATCGCGAAAGCCATACACTACAACGGCACACGCAGCACGCATCACTTCGTCGCCGTCGACTGCGGCGCGCTGCCGGACACGCTGCTCGAAAGCGAGCTCTTCGGCTACAAGCGCGGCGCCTTCACCGGCGCGGTGGCCGACAAACCCGGACTGTTCGAAGAAGCCGACCGGGGAACGCTCTTCCTCGATGAGATCAGCAACACCTCCCTGGCCTTCCAGGCCAAACTGCTCCGTGTCCTGCAGGAAGGCGAGTTCCGCCGCGTCGGCGAAACACGCACGCGCACGGTCAACGTCCGCGTCATCTGCGCGACGAACAAGGACCTGCAGGTGGAGATCGAAGCCGAGCGTTTCCGCCAGGATCTCTTCTACCGCCTCAACGTCATTCCCATCACCGTGCCCCCCCTGCGCGCGCGCATCAGCGATATCCCGCAGCTGATCGAGCATTTCATCGTCAAATACAACAAGCGCCATCCCTCCCCCGTGCAGGGCGCTTCCGGCGAACTCATCGCGCATCTGCAGGGCTACCCCTGGAAGGGCAATGTCCGCGAACTCGAGAACCTGATCAATCGCATGATCGCACAGTCCGGCGAAGCCATGCTGAGCACGAAAATGCTGCCCGCAGAATACTCCTCCGCGCTCTCGAATGCGGACGCCGGCGCCGGCAGCGACCTCGAACTCTCGCTCAAGGCGCCGCGGCGCCTGAGTTCGCTCAGGGACGTGGAGAAGGAGCACATCGCCTTCGTGCTCAAGCACACCGGTGGCAACAAGACCGAAGCCGCGAAAATTCTCGGACTCAAGCGTACCACGCTGGTGGAGCGCATGAAGAAAATAGGCATGATGTAACCGTCATTTTATTGACGATTGTGCCCATTCTGACGTCACCATGATGTCGTTGTAACAAAAGGGGGGCTGACGGGTCTATGTCAGGGGCCTGAATATGGCACGAAAATGGCATGTGAATTAATGTAAGATTAATGCGACAAATCCAGTTTTTCTTTGCATTAGTCATTTCGAACCAGTAATTTCGAAGTGAAATAATCGAATAAGCTATCCGTGATGCGTACGACAACCATACTGTTCGCGCTGCTGCTGTCCCTCTCGCTCGTGGGACAGGCGCAGGTTGGCGCCCCGAGAGATCTCACCGCAGAGATCGATCTCAACGGCTACGTCGTATTGAACTGGAAAACGCCGACGGGGCAGGTGCCTTCCTCCTTCGAAATCTGGCGCGGTGAAATCGCCCCGAACCAGGTCGTGGCACAGATCTATGACGCCACGACCACACAGTTCACCGATTACCGCGCGCAGGTCGGGGCGAACTACAAGTACCTGGTCGTCGCCATGTACTCGGGCAACCGCTCCGTTCCTTCGAACATCGTCACCATCGACGTGGTCCCTTCCGGTACAGGACTGAAAATCGTCTCGACCCCTCCACCCACTGCGCTGGTCGGATCCGAGTACGTGTACGCTCCGGCCGTGGACGCCACGCGTCCCGAGGACATCGCCTACATGCTCATCAACGAGCCCGCGGGCATGACGGTCAAGAACGTGGTCGGCGGCGCCTACATCTCCTGGGTCCCGACACAGGTCGGACGCTACAAGGTCACGCTGCTCGCGACCAACGTGTACACGCAGGAACGCGACCTGCAGGAGTTCTACGTCACCGTCGCCGATAATCCCGGTACTGTGCGCGGCTTCGTGCGCACCTACAACAGCAAACCGCTGCCGGGTGCGGAAGTCCGCATTTTCCAGACGGCAAACGGACGTTCACTCGATTACACGACGATGACCGACGAAAACGGCAACTTCCTGCTCGAGAACGTGCAGGCCGGACGACTGATCGCCTACGCGGTTTCCCCCGACACGAATTACCTCTCCGAGTGGTATATCAACCAGAAAGACATCAGGAATGCCGTTTCGCAGAACCTCGAGCCCGGCACTGCCGTCGACTTCGAATTCCACCTGCTCGCGAAAAACGGCGTCTCCTCCCCGGTGTACGGACGCGTCAACGACGAACGCGGCATCGGTGTGCCCGGAGCACGCGTGGCCTTTTACAGGAAAGATCGCTTCATCCACATAGGCGATACCGCCAGCATCAATACACTGATCCTCGATTCTCCCATCGCGTGGCGCGCCTCGGTGGTCGACGCCGTGGTATACACCGATTTCAAGGGAGAGTTCAACCTCATGCTTCCGGCCGGTGATGATTATTACACCGTGGTCGAGAAGGATAATTACCTCGCGTCCTTCAACGCGGATGAAACCAACGCGATGATGGCCAGGGCGATTCGCATCACCAATGCGGGTACGGCGCTCGATTACACGCTGCTCTCCTCTGAGTCGACCATCAATCAGCTCTATGGAAAGGTCAGCAGCAAGAACACCGGCGTCAGCAAACAGGCCACCATCGTGCTCATCGACAGCGAGATGAAGCGCGGCGCGGGTGGCGGACACACGTACCGCAAGTACCAGTCCGTCGTCACCGATTCCAACGGCGTCTTCCAGTTCGACAACCTGCCGGACTCCCCGCCGTCGGCGCTGCTCGCCATTCCGATGGACACGCGCCTCGCGCCGCAGTATTACCATCCCAACGGGGGACGGTTGAATTTTACCGAGAGCCTGGAAATTTCCCCGCTCGGCAGCATGCAGGGCTACGACTTCGAGCTGCAGGAAACCGTACGCAACGGCATCGGCGTGTTCTACGGCCAGGTCATCCTGCGCCAGGGCGCCGAACGCATTCCCCTTCCCGGGACGCTGGTCTTCGCCGAAGACAACAGCAGCGGCGAGGTAGTCGGCTATGCCATCACGGACAGCACGGGCTGGTACTCGATTCCCGGTCTCGAGCAGGGCAGTTACCTGCTGTACGCCGACAACCCCGAGTACTCCTATCACGTGGTGTACAGTCCGGCCAAGCCGACGAAGACCATGCCCGTCGCGCTCAACTACCTGAAGGAAATCGATCCCACCCGCACCACAGGAGTCAATTTCTACATCGACGACCTGCGCACGGTTGTGGGCGTAGATCCGGCGACGGTGCCGCAGACGGCCACACTGTATCAGAACTACCCGAACCCCTTCAATCCCTCGACGCGCATCAACTACGCGGTGCCGCAGCATCAGCATGTCACACTCCGCGTCGTCAACACGCTCGGGGAGGAAGTGGCCGTGCTCGTCGAAGGCATGGTCGAAGCGGGACATCACGCGGTGGACTTCTCCGCCGACGATCTGCCCAGCGGCATCTACTTCTACCAGCTGCAGACGGAACGTAACATCATTACGAAGCGCATGACGCTCACGAAGTAGCCGGGCCGTAGCCGGGCAAGCGCCCACATATCAAGTTTATTGAAAAAGGACGTCCTCGCGACGTCCTTTTCGTTTTGCAGGCTGCCGTGCATTGCCCGGCTGTATTTGTTCCCGCCTGCGGCGG
>JAVVFP010000324.1:0-4137 GCA_032250495.1 Bacteroidota bacterium
CCCGCGATTCTCTCCAGCCGTCCCCCGCCACGAACGATGCGGACCTCGGGGCCGGACCAGCCGAGGTTCCCGGTGATGATGTTGCTTTCCTCGAAACCGATGGCGGACGTGATATTGCTGCGCTCCGCTTCCAGCATCAGCGCCTCGAGCGTCCTGGGCTGGTTGATGGAGGTGTCGATCACGTGCACGCTGAGGCTGACGGCCGACTGCTCGAGCGAGGCGATCATCGCGCGGGGAACAAGCGTGGTGTCGAAGGACGTGCCGCGGTATGTGAAAACACCGGAGACGGTTTCATGCACGCGCCGGGCCCTGGCTATCATGTTGATGTGATAGAGGCCGGTGCGCGGAAACGCCGCGGTGACGGGAAAGAAAACCGTGTGATGCTGCACTGCGCCGAACGCCGTGCGACCGCCTACCTGCACGATGTCGCCGGAACTGAACAGGCCGTCGTGTATCACGCTGTGCAGCGTCAGGCGGATGTCGTCGTCTTCACGGATGTCACGTACGAACACCCGCTCGCGCAGGACGGGGATATCCCCGCTCACGATACCGCTCGAGTCGGCACTGACATACCAGCGCACCGTGTCCTGCGCGAGATGCACGGGCACCGGCGGGAGAAAAGTGCGGATGATACGTTCGTTGTGCCTGTTCATACGTTCGTCATGGTGTTCACGATGCTTGGAGACTACGACAAATCCGACGATGGCGGTCAGGTAGAGTATGAAAAAAATATCCAGTCGACGTCGCCTGCGTGCCACGGCTCATACCTCCGCAGCACTTGCGCCTGCGTCCGAGGTCGTCCGCATCAGGCGTCCCCCTCCCGCTGCTGCTCTTCTTCGACGCGGGTCTGCCCGGTCATGCGAAAAATTATATCCTGCTGCTCCTGCAGCGTCTCGACCTGCGCCTGCACGGCGGTCAGCGCCTCGCGCAGCACCGCGTTGTTCTCTTCGAGCTTCTCGATCAGCCGGCGCGTATTCTCGGCGCTCTGCTTGCCGATATTCTCGGTCAGCCGCGTGAGAAGCACGTCCTGACGTATGTCGGTCTGAGAAATCAGCCGGAACAGATCCGCGACTGCGTTCGTCATCTCGTTGATCGGGCCGTGAATGCTCGCCAGCGGATTCTCGGCGAGCATATGTCCCGCAGGGGAAGCCTGTCCATCGTCGTTGCCGCTGAACGCCGTCACGATCGCGAGCAGCAGCAGCAGCAGCGCTTCGAGCGAGAGGCCCGCGAGGGCGAACCAGATCGAATACCCCGCAAGGTAGAGCGCCGCGGTGATCAGCACCACCATGGCACCGGCGTAGACGAGGCCCTGGATGCTGTTGTAGTAGTAACTGCTGACGATCTCTTCGAGAAAAACCCGCGTCCCGAGGCGAAGACCGAGATTGGTCTCGAAACGGACGCGGCGGCCGTCGCGGAACTGCAGCTCCGTACCCTTGCGCGCCAGTCGCCAGCATTCCATCAGCGTCTTGATCTCGAGCGCATTCCTGACGCGCCTGTCATGAAAGAAATCATGCAGGAGCCTGCGTCCTTCGAGAGTCTCAAGATCCTTGACGGTTTCCGATGTGTTCAGCAAAGGCGATCTGATGTGAAGTGGGAAAGGGCCGGAATTGCAGTATGCAGGATTAAGGACGCATAAATCATGCCAAGAAACACTGCCCAAACGCCACCGAAAACAGGATATGATGCTCGATTTTCAGGTGTTCGCAGTGAAATATTTTCACGTCCAGTGAGAATGATTCACTATGCGCCGCGAATGCGACTGACCGGCGAAAAAATCTTGAAATAAGGCGGAAATGGGAAAAAACGCACAGCACCACCTTCCCGCGCGCGATCGTGGCGTCGGGCGTGTCAGGAGGGAAGCCCGGAGACGACTTATTTTCCGTGTCGTGCGCGGAACCAGGCGAGGGTGCGGCGCAGTCCGTCATCGATGGCGACCGCAGGCTGCCAGCCGAAGGCCGCGTGAAGTTTGTCGTAGGCGCATACGCTGCGCTGCTGTTCGCCGGACTTTCCGGGGCCGTGCTTTTCTCCGGCGGGGGAACCGAGTTCCTCGTTGAGAACGCGGAATATGGTGTTGACCGTCGTCTCCACGTTGGTGCTCACGTTGAAGGTGTCGGACCCTTCCATACCGAGGGCGAGGACATTGGCGCGCACGACATCGTCGACATAGACGTAATCGCGCGTCTGCAGTCCATCGCCGTTGATGACGGGGTTGTCGCCGTCGAGCAGCTTGTCGCAGAATATCGCCACCACGCCGGCCTCACCGTGCGGATTCTGCCGGGGACCGTACACGTTCGTGTAACGGAACACGGTGTAGGTGAGCCCGCGCACCAGGTGAAAATAATGCAGGTAGCGTTCCACCGTCACCTTGGTGATGCCGTACGGGGAACACGGTGCGATCGGATGTTTCTCGTCGGCGGGGTAGTACTCCTGTTCACCGTATCCCGCACCGCCGGAGCTGGCGAAAATGATGCGCCGTACGTCGTGGCGCTGACCGGCTTCGATCACGTTGAGAGAACCGAGCACGTTGACGGAAAGATCGTAGCGCGGATCTTCCACCGAACGCCGCACGTCGATCTGCGCCGCGTGGTGATTGATCACGTCGATTTTGTGCTCGGCCACGATGTCGGCCAGTCCTTCATCGCGAATATCCATCTGGTAGAACGTCGCCCCCTTGGGGACATTCTCGAGCACACCGGTCGAAAGGTTGTCGACGATCACAAGATCATGCCCCAGATCCCTGTAGGCATCCGCGATGCTGGATCCGATGAAACCGGCGCCGCCGGTGATGAGAACGTTCATGCGCTGGGTCAGCCATGGTGAAACATGCCGTAATGTAGTGAGAAAGCGAGAAAGGAAGAAGAGCAGCCCCGCCTTTCTCCCTTTCTGGCATTCTCCGTACATTAGGCGCGTGAAAGCACAGCTCAAGAAACTGACCACGGATTCCGCGGTGTACGGCGTCAGCAACATCGCGGGACGCTTCATCACCTTCCTGCTGGTGCCGTTCTATTCTCACATGCTGCCGCAGGCGGACTACGGCATCGTCACGGCGGTGTATTCCTTCGTGGCATTTCTCAACGCCGTCTTCACTTTCGGACTCGAACCGGCCTACATGCGCCATGTCCCGGGAACGGACACGGTCGAACGCAACCGGATATTCAGCACCGTCTCCTGGTTCATCGCTGCCGGCTCCGTCGTGCTCGCGGGCATCATCCTCCTGTTCGAAGCGCCGGTGCAGTCCCTGCTCGAAATCGGCGACGCACGCGACGCCATCATCCCGCTGTCCCTGGGCATGATCGCGCTCGACGCGTTGAACGTCATCCCCTTTGCCGCTCTGCGCATGGAGAACCGCGCACGCATGTTCGCCACCATCAAGATCACAACCATCACGGTCAACGTCGGACTCAACGTCCTCTTCATCGCCGTGCTGCAGTGGTCCATCGTCTCGATCTTCCTCTCCGGCCTGATCGCATCCCTCGTCTCGACGCTGCTGCTGCTGCCGGTGTTCATCAGTCATGGCCGCGCACGCATCGACCGCTCACTGCTGCGCGACCTGCTGCGCTACGGACTGCCCACCATGCCGGGTGCCGTCGCCATCATGCTCGTCGAAGTCATCGACAAACCCATCATGCTCAAACTCGCGGGGGCTGCGACCACGGGCGTCTACAGCGTCAACTACAAGCTCGGCATCTTCATGATGCTCGTGGTGACGGTGTTCCGCTACGCCTGGCAACCCTTCTACCTGCAGATGAAGGACAGCGAGGAAACACGCAGGCTCTTCGCGCGCGTCCTCACCTACTTCGTCCTCGTCGGGGCCGCCATTGTTCTCGTCCTGAGTCTTTTCATCGGCGACATTGTGCGCATCCCCATTCCACTGAGCGGGGGACGGTTGCTGATCAACCCGGATTTCCTCGGCGGCATCGGCATCGTGCCGATCATTCTCTTCAGCTATGTCTGGGCCGGCATCGCGCAGATACTCAACGCGGGACTCTACATCGAAAAGCGCACGCACCTTGTGCTCGCCGCCACCGCCACCGGGGCGGCGGTCAACGTCGCAGCCAATTTCCTGCTCATTCCCGCCTGGGGCATGTACGGCGGCGCCGCCGCCACCTTCGCCGCCTATTTCACCATCGCCACGTT
>JAVVFP010000325.1:0-4135 GCA_032250495.1 Bacteroidota bacterium
CTGCCCAACCCCATGCTCTGTCATAAAACAGATCAGGATTGCGAGAATCGGTATTATTGCTTTTCTTGACATGTGGAGAACCTCCATGGTGAGACACACTCGAGTAGCCGGTTATGGCTGTTCGCAGGTTTTTCCCGGGGACTTCATTTGTGCAAGCAGAAATAGGGAGCAAACTGCAGGGTTAAGGACTTTTTCGTCGAGCACCGCCGCGGGTACCCGTGAAGAATTGCCACTAATCTATGGCATTGATTTCTCAATGCCAAGGAAAAACATATTTCTGTCTACAATTTAATAATTATGGAAACGGCCCCGGGAGAGGGGCCGTTCGGAGGGGGGTGACGATATGTGAGCGATGTTTGCCGCGAAAGGGCGCTTATTCTATGCCCTGTGCGGCAAGCCAGCGCTCGGCGTCAATGGAAGCCATACAGCCGGATCCGGCCGCGGAAACAGCCTGGCGATACACATGGTCCTGCACGTCGCCACAGGCGAATACTCCTTCGACATTCGTGTAGGTGCTCTTGCCCTGCGTCAGTACATAGCCGTTCTCGTCCATGTCGAGTATTCCCTCGAACAGGTCGGTATTGGGCTTGTGACCGATGCCGATAAACAGTCCCTGGACGGCAAAGTCCTCGAGTTCACCGGTGATGGTGTCCTGCAGGGCGAGATGTGTCAGTTTCTTCAGGCCATTTTCCTCGGTGCCCTTGACTTCCACGACAGTGGAATTCCACTTGAATTCGATCTTGCCGCTTTTGAGCGCGCGCTCCTGCATGATTTTCGATGCGCGGAGTTCATCGCGACGGTGAATCACGGTGACTTTCGTGGCGAATTTCGTCAGGAAGAGGGCCTCCTCCATCGCCGTATCGCCCCCGCCGATGACGGCGACCTCCTGGTCCTTGAAAAAGAAACCGTCACAGGTGGCGCAGGCGGAAACGCCGTAGCCCATGTATTCTTTTTCGCTCTCGAGGCCCAGCAGTTTGGCGCTGGCACCGGTGGAGACGATGAGGGCATCCGCGGTATACGCGGTATCACCCACGTGCACGGTAAATGGACGCTTGGAGACGTCGACCCCGGTCACATGCTCGTACTTGCTTTCGGCGCCGAAGCGGTGCACCTGCTTGCGCATTTCATCCATGAGCTTGGGACCCTGTATCCCCTCGGGAAAACCGGGATAATTCTCGACATCCGTGGTGATCGTAAGCTGTCCCCCGGGCTGATTACCCTCGAAGATGAGCGGCGAAAGGTTTGCGCGTGCGGAGTAGAGTGCGGCGGTGAGTCCCGCCGGACCGGATCCGATGATGATGACTTTGCGATGTTCCATGATGCTGTGTCTGTGTTCGTTGATGATGTTATCTATCGGTATAGGATTCCTGTTGCGCCAAAACGGTTCGGGCGTTGCGCCGCAGACCGCGCGCCTTCGCACGGGCAACGGGACTCCCGCGAAAACGCGCGCGAAACTCCTCGTCGGATATGAGCGCCAGCGCCCGCAGGTCCGGCTCCTGCGCACCTTCACGGGGCTGAAACGCTTCTTCCTGCGTCTCGGAGGCGAAGGAATTCCAGGGACAGACGTCCTGGCAGATGTCGCAGCCGAATACCCAGCGGTCAAGTCCTTCCCTGGACTCTTCCGGCAGCTCATCGCCGCGATGCTCGATGGTCATGTAGGGAATGCAGCGCCTGGAGTCGACGACGTACGGCTCGGTGATCGCGGCAGTGGGACAGGCGTCGATGCAGGCCGTGCACGTGCCACAATAATCGCCAATCGCCTCATCATAATCCAGTGGAAGCGTCGTAATCAACTCCCCGAGAAAGATCCATGATCCCCGGTCGCGGGTGATGACGTTGCTGTGTTTTCCCAGCCACCCGATACCCGCCCGCACTGCCCAGGCCTTCTCCATCACGGGTCCGGTGTCCACGTACCGCCTCGAACGCACACCGGGAAACTCGACCTGCAACCATTCTTCGAATGCGCGCAACCGCGTGTCCATGATATCGTGATAATCCTCCCCCCAGGCGTAGCGCGAGATCTTGCCGTGCCTCTTGTCCCCGGAATGCGCATGCGGCGTGTAATAGTTCATCGCGAGACAGATTACCGATTCCGCACCCTCGACAATGTTCCGCGGATCTACCCGCCGGGCGAGGTTCCTTTCCATCCACTGCATCCCTGCCTGATATCCACGCGCGAGCCACTCCCGCAGTAGTCCCGCCTCCGCATCGAGCGCTTCGGCCCTGGCAAAACCGACGTGCGAAAAACCGAAATGCAGTGCCTTGCGGCGAATCAGTTCGCTGTCCTCTGCGCGGGATGTCACCACGATGGCTCCTCCTCTTCGTCCGGCAGTTCAATAAAGACGTCTTCTCCTTCTCGATGCACAGGGAAGGTACGCAGTCTGCCGGACGCGTGCACACAGCGTCCGTCGGTGACGTCGAAACGCCAGCCGTGCATGGGACAGGTGAGGATGACGCCGTCGAGCTCGCCCTCGGACAGCACGGGGATGTGCTGATGCGGACACAGGTTTTCGAAGGCGTAGACGGCACCACCGCGCCGGAACAGTGCGACCTCCATGTCCCGCACGCGCACGGATACTCCGACGCCGTCACGCAGGCCGGAATAATCGGCCACTTTCACGCGCCGCTCGTCCAACTCACGCCCCTCCCCTGCCCGCCGCGTGCAGCACGTGGTCGAGCGTTCCGTGTTCGTGCGCCCGGTACCCTTTGTCGTCGCGCCGCACCAGCGAGGCCTCGCAGAATGCGTCATGCTCGTAAATGAGGATGTCCTGCCTCTCAACCGCAAGGGTGAGCAGGCGACGCTTCTCCTCGAGCGTCACCAGCGGCTGCAGATCATAGCCCATGATCCAGGCCTCGGGGACGTGGGAGGACATCGGGATGAGGTCCGCTGCGAAAACGACGGACTGGTCGCCTTCCGTCAGGCGCAGCAGCTGCTGTCCGAACGTATGGCCGTCGATCACCTCCACCCGCATACCGGGAAACAGTTCCTCCTCCACATCGAGCAGCTGCAGCCGTCCGGCTTCCTCGAGCGGCAGGAAGTTGTCGGGGATATAGCTCGCGCGGTCGCGCTGCGAGGGACTGATCGCCCACTCCCACTGCGCACGCTGTACATGATGCATCGCGCGGGGAAAGGTCAGCCGCAGCGCATCGTCTTCGCGCGATACCGCGCCGCCGATGTGATCGAAATGGAGGTGCGTTACCACCACGTCCGTCACGTCGGTGGCCTGCAATCCGAGAGCGGCCAGACCGGACTCGAGGTTCACGTCCGAAAAATCGATGGCGAAAATATCCCGGAATTTCGGAGAGTCCTTGCGTCCGACGCCCGCGTCGACCAGGATGACGCGCTCCGCGTCACGCAGCACCAGGGTGCGCATCGTCATCGCGATGCGGTTTTTCTCGTCGGGGGGATTGTGTTTCTCCCAGAGATTGCGCGGTACCACGCCGAACATGGCACCGCCATCGAGACGAAAACGTCCTGTCTCGATGGCGGCGATATCATAGCGGCCGAAACTGTTCCACTGCATCAGCGGCCGATCCCGTCGAGGTACTTCACCTTCTCCTGCAGTTCCTCCTTGGTCTCCACGTGCTTCGGATCGGGGAGACAGCAGTCCACGGGACAGACGGCGGCGCACTGGGGTTCGTCGTGAAAGGTTTCGCATTCGGTGCATTTATCGGGGACGATATAGAAATAATCAGCGGACCAGAATCCGTCGGCACCGGCCGGCGAGCGGTCTCCTTCTCCGTAGGTCTTGCCGCCCAGTTCCCATTCCGCACCTCCTTCGTAAATGGCGGTATTCGGGCATTCCGGCTCGCATGCGCCGCAATTGATGCATTCGTCAGTGATATATATGGCCATGGTGTATCCTCCAATCAAACGTGCTTCGTTGTAAACATGGTGTTCCGCGGCATGAGCCGCGTATTGCTATATGAACAAGAATTCACGCGGCCCGGGTTCCGCTGCACGCGGGGAATGTGGGCGCGTTTTTCGTGCCTCCGTGCACGTCCATGCATCCGAAGGACGTGCCGCCGCCGAGCAAAAAGTACAAGGATTCCCGCCACGGTGCAATCTCCTCGAACCGCTCCTTGCCTCTGCGCAGGCGCACATGTATATTTTGTTTTTCCATCGAAACCATGG
>JAVVFP010000326.1:0-4127 GCA_032250495.1 Bacteroidota bacterium
GTGGCGTCACCTGTGGAAATTCGGTTGCGGCAGGAAGATCCTGCATGGCCGCGGGAAACGGCGCTTCGTCGCGGAACAGTCCGAGAAAGAAGACCGCCGTCACGAGCGCGGAGATGGCCGCGGTAAAGACATAACGGCGGCCACGCACGAGCACGCCGCCGATTCCCGCCATGGCCGCGCCGATGCGCTTGCCGAGTCCTGCCGCCGGCGGAGCGGAGCTGTCAGGAGGAGTGAGACCGAGACTCATGAACAACTGCTGTGACACATGCGACGGCGTTGTAATCCCGGTCACATCCTCCTGTATCACGTGATGCAATTTCTGATGTTGCAGGAACTCTCTGCGCAGCTCGGCATCGACGGCCATGCGCTCGAACAGAACGTCCTCGAGCGAATCCTCGAGTCCTTCGTCAAAAAACCTGTGAAGTAATTCCGTGGGCTGCATTGTTGGGATCTATACCTGAAATGTGCGTTGATCTTATCGTGACAAATCTGCGATATACGGCTGTAGTATCGTGCGGACCTGGTCTTTCGCGCGCATGACGCGCACCTTCAGCGATGAGACGGAGTCGCCGGTGATTTCCGAGATTTCCTTGTAGGACAGTCCCTGGTAGAAGCGCAGGATGAACGCTTCCCGGTACGGAACGTCCAGAAGTTCCAGTGCCGTGCTGATCATTGTCAGCAGTTCCTTCCGCTCGTACATCGGCATATGGTCGGCGATGTGCTCGTCCTCGAAAGGCGACCAGTACACCTTGTTGCGGCGCGTGTTGAGAAACACGTTGCGGGCGCTGGTCAGCAGGTATGCGAGGATATTGCTCACCTTCTCGCTGTCCTTGAGCGTCTGCTTGTAAAAACGCGTGAACGTCTCCTGGAAAATGTCGTTGGCATCATCCGGATTACCGCTCAGGCGCAGACAGAATACGTACACTTTCCGTTCGTACCTCGAGAACAGCTCTCGAAAAGCCGCATCTTTCTTCTTGCCGCTCTGTTTGAACGCCGCGAAGAGCTGTTCGTCGGTATATCTGCTATAATCTTCAGGCATCTGCTGATGCGCTGTGTCCTTTCACCGCTGTGCGCGGCGATGTGTAATGGATAGACACGGGTATACGAAGGAGGTTACAAAAGGGTTTCAATTCCCCGTACGGGGAGCTCCCCGTGCGGGGCGGCTCAACCCAGTCCCACGCCCTCGAGAAAGGTACCGATCGACGACGGATCGAGGGCTATGGTCAGCAGCAGGCCGGACAGGGCGCCGTACAGATGCACGTCATGACCGATATTGCCCCAGTTTTTCCTGGCACCGAGTACGCTGCCGGCAATGAAGAGCACGGCGAACACGGGCCATGGCAGTGGAATGGGAAGAAAGAGCAGCATGACCTTGGCAGTGGGAAAATACATCATTCCCGCGAAAAAGAGGCCGGAAACGGCACCTGACGCCCCCAGTGCGCGATAATCCGGGTTGTTTCGCTTGAGAAAGACCGGGGGCAGCGCAGCGCCCACCATGGAGCCGAAATAAATGGCGAGGAAACGTGCTGTTCCCGCCACGGCCTCCACATACATCGCCACCGAATACAGGGCGATCAGGTTGAAGGCGAGATGCATGAAATCCGCGTGCAGGAAACCGTAGCTTATGATACGTACGTGCTCATTTCCACGGTAGACCTTCCATGGAAAAAGAAGAAAGCGCTCAGTCAACGTACCGCTGCGGAAACCGATGAGGCTCACGCCCACGGTCGTGATCAGAATCACCAGCGAAGCGGGGGCATGCGTGAGCATGAATTCGAACTGTCCCATGGGGAGGTATCTCCTTGCCCGTTTACCGCGTAGTGGAGAGGGTGGTGGACGCGGTATCGAGCGGATGGCTGCGTACGATGGCGCAGCCGAGGCTCAGCTTCTCTTTGTCCCAGAGTTCCCTGCCCGCAAGCAGCGTATCGAGCGCAAGCTGCAGCGAGGCCTCCTCGACGAAAAGTCCGCTTTTGTCGTCATCGATGCGTCCGTGATACTGCAGCGTCCACGCCGTATCGAACACGAAGACCTCCGGTGTGACCGTGGCATACATCATGTCCGCAACCGCAGTCATGTCGTCACGGTACACCGGCAGCGGGTATTGCTTGCGATCGATGTAATCCTGCATCCCGTCGAAGTTCTCATCGGAATTGGAGTTGACGGCGATAAAGGAAACGCCCTGCGTTTCGTAGCTTCTGCGGAGATCGCGGAGGCGATCGATGTAGCCGTCCGAGCAGGGACAGCGGTAGGAGCAGAAGATGACGGCGGTCAGCCGGCGGCCTCCGAGATCGTGGAGCATCACGGGACTGCGTTCCATACCAATAAGCGCCACGTCCTCCATGCGTCTGTCGAACAGGGGTGAAATGAGTGCGGTGGCATCATCCTGGCAGACGAGCGGCTGCTCCGGCGGAGCGCTGCGTCCTGCGTCGTCGAGCAGCAGCACGACGGCGACGACAGCCGCGATGGCGGCCGCCGCGAGTCCAACGCGGAGCGCGACGCTGTGCCGCAGGTCCATGCTCACTGCTCCCCGGGTGCGACGTCGAAACCGAGTTTGGCGATGATGTCCTCGACGTCGCCGCGCGCAACGACCGTCGTATCGCAGTAGACGGTGACGTCCTTGCTGTCGAGATCGGCGGACACGGAATCCACTCCCGCCAGCTTCCCGAGCGTCTCTTCCACGGTGGCGGTGCAGCCGTCACAGTGCATGCCCGGAGCGGATACGTGGATTGCCTCCGGCGGACTTTCTTCTTCGCTGCCGCAGGCCGTCATGAAGAGGACCAGTGTCGCGAGCAGTATCGAACGTATGTGTTTCATGGGTTTACTCCGTTAATCCCGTGATGGACGCACCCAGCGGACCAGGTTGCCCTCGCGCACGCCGTGGCGGTCGCAGAAACCGGCGTTGACTTCGACGACATAGGTGGCCGGTGCGGTGGAGGGAATCGATTCTTCCGAGTAAGGGACGGTATTGCGCTGTATGGTCACGATGCTGCCCGCGCTGTTGACGAAGATGATGTCCAGAGGCAGCGGCGTGTTGGCCATCCAGAAGGAGCGGTATTCCTCCGTGGGAAAAATGAACAGCATCCCCTGTCCTTCCGCCATGTTCTTTCGCCCCATCAGGCCCTGCGTGCGGGCCTGCTCGCTTTCCGCGATCTCGACGGTCACCGCCGCGAGGGTGTCCCCTCTGACGTCGTTGAAGTACAGCGTCGCGTCGCTGCGGAAAGCGGCGGCGCTTCCTTCCGTTTCCGCCCTGCGCTCCGCGATGCTGCGCGTGGCGCGGGGGTCGCGATTTTCAATCAGGTAGTCGGAAACGAGGAGAAAACCCACGGCCAGGACCAGTATGGTGCCGCCGATGATGACCAGGGGAGAAAGTCTGCGCTTTTTTCCCTTTGCGGGTGCGTTTCGATTATTGCTCATGAATCCGCATGCTGCAGTGAATAACCATAAAGATAGCAATTTTCACGGGATGCTGCATGTCCCGTCACCTGTTAACACGCACGCGCGCCGTTGTATTCCCGCGTATTCCCGCGCACGGGGTTTTCCACTGGTACGGGGCACACTTTTCCCCTATTTTCTCATCAGGCAATGGCCATTCCCCCTGTAACCTTCATGCTGCGCGTATTGTCAGTCTCTCATGACGCGGACACACGGACGGTCCGCAGGAATGGACTCCAGCAATGAACGCGCCTTCCCGGAATAGAGATGACAGAACGCGAGCGGCGACAGCGTTTCGATGAGCTTTATGCGCTTTACGACAGGCGCATTCTCGCCTATTGCATCTATGTTCTCAGCGAACGGGATCTCGCGAACGATGTGTACCAGGAGGTTTTCGTGAAGGCATATCAATCCATGCACATGCTGCGGGAACGCGGGAAGGAAGCCAACTGGCTGTTCCGCATCGCGCGCAACGAATGCCTGAACACGCTCAAATCGCGGCAGCGCGGCGAGCGGCGCAGCGTGTCCGTCGAGGACGCGGAGCGCTTCCTGGTAACCGAAGACGGCGCGGTCCGTCGCAACGAAGCAGAGCATCTGCACCGGGCGCTCGACCAGCTGTCTCCGGATTACAGGGAGGCGCTGCTGCTCGCGGAGTTCGAGGGCTTTTCCCTCAAGGAGATCGCAGAAATCACCGG
>JAVVFP010000327.1:0-4111 GCA_032250495.1 Bacteroidota bacterium
CCAGGCCGATGCCCTCGTAGCTGCGGTCGTAACCGATTTCCTCCTGCACGTACGGCTCGTACATGCGCTCGAGGAAATCCTCCGCGATGCCGATGCCCGTGTCATGGACGAGAAGGCGCGGTCCGCCGGCACTGCCGTCATCGAGTTCGAGCGTGACACTGCCGCGGGGCGTGAATTTGATCGCGTTGTCGATAAGGTGATCGATGGATTCGGTCAGGTAATGCTGATCGGCGACTATCTCGGGTACCGAGCAGCGACTGGTGAAGTTCAGGGAAAGCTGCTTTTCCTCGGTCTGACGCCGGAAACGCTCGACGCAGCCCGCGACCAGGCGGTCGAGACGTATCGGGAGACGCTGCAGTGCGATGTCGCTGGCCTGGAAGCGCGAAATGTTCATGATGGAATCAACGGTTCGGATGAGACGCTGACTCGCGTCCTCGATCGCACGCAGGAATTCACGCGTCTCGTCGTCCGGTCCGTCGCCGGTCAGCTCGGTCACGAGGGCGAGATAGCCGAGTATGATGTTGAGGGGCGTACGCACCTCGTGGGACATGTTGGCGATGAAGGCTTTCTTGATTTCATCGGCGCGTTCGGCGCGCTCCTTTTCCGCGACGAGTTCTTCTTCCGCCTGCTTGCGATGGATGGCGGCGCCGAGCGTCTGCGCGCAGACCACCATGGCTTCTATTTCCGAATTCAACCATGTCCTGCGCAGCCTGCATTCGTCGAAGCGCAGCAGTCCCCACCAGGAATCCCCGCTGAACACCGGTACGATGGACGTGCTGCGCACGCTTTGCCGCGCAAGCGTCATCTGCTCTTCGTCCGAGAGATGGTCGATCACCGCCGCGATGCTGCGTCCGGCCGACAGCTCCCCGGCCCAGCGGGCGTAAGGCTCCTCCTGCCAGGATTGTCCGTCGGGCACGCGCTCGAGAACGCTCTCACGCATTTCCCTGCGTACCCAGACATGGCGCCGGTACATGCGGCTCACCCCTTGTTCGTCGTTGAGATTCTGCATGAACAGCACGCGGCAGACGTTCGCGGCGTCGCCGAAATGCTCGAGTACTTCGTCGATGGCTTCCTCCCAGTCGGGGGACTGCAGGAAACGGGACGCTGCGAAACCCGCGGAACGCAGCAGCGTGTCGCTGCGCCGCACTTCCTCCTCGTGGGATTTGCGCGAAGTGATGTCACGGACGGTGACGAGCGACGCAGGTTGTCGCTGGTAGCGGATGATGGTCGCGGCGAATTCCCCGGAGCGGATGGTGCCGTCGCGGGTGAGCACGCGTCCCTCATACACCACGGGGGAATCGGCGCCCTCGCGCCTCGCGGTGGCGGCGGACTGTATGCGTTTCCGGTCATCGGGATGAATCAGCGACCAGGCGTTGATCGACAGCAGCTCCTCCCGGCTGTACCCGGTGAGTTCACAGGTGCGCTCGTTTGCGAAGAGCAGGCGATCCTCCTGCTGGATGAAGATGGCATCGTGGCTTTTTTCCACCACGGCGCGGTACAGCGTTTCGCTTTCGCGCAGGGCCTCTTCGGTGGCGAGCCGTGTGAGCACGCCGCCGAGATAGGAGGCGATGGATTCCACGGCCTGCCGGGTACCCTCCGCACATTCGGGGTAGGTGAGCGAAGCGATATCCACGGAGGCGATGATCCTGCCGCCATGCGTGACAGGAATGACCGCCATGCAACGCAGCCCCTGCGCGCGGAACTGATCGGCAAAGGGAAAAACGTCGAAATCCGTGTCCGACATGTAGCGCGGCGCGCTCTCGCGCACGATATGCTCGTGCGCCCTGCGAAAGTCCGCATTTCCATCCAGCAGCGAAAACAGGTCGCGGACGCCGCGCGTGGCACGGAGAGCATACGAGCCGGATTCCGCATCGAGCACGAAAATGCCGGCCACATCGACGCTTTCGATCCGCAGCACGGCCGACAGTATCCGTTCAAACATGTCGGCGATATCATGCGTGTATGCGAGATCCACGGCCAGCTGATGCTGCACGTTCATGAGATAGGCGGTGCGCCGTTGCTCGGAAACATCCTTCAGCGTGCCCATGGCGGCCACCTGGTCCCCGAGCGGCAGACGGCCCACACTGATGAGCACCTTCCGGCGCAGACCGGATTTCGTCAGCAGGCTGAATTCATAGGTTTGCTGCGCGTCCTCACCGGCCACGCGTTCCCGGTAGCGGGCGAGAACACTCTCGCGGTCTTCCGGCGCGATGAGCAGCTCGAGCGACTGATTGAGCAATTCTTCATGCGCGTAGCCCGTGAGCTCCGCGAGCGTGGAATTGGCGAACACGATGCGGCCGTCGAGGACGATGAATACGCCGTCCTGGCTGTGTTCGACCAGGGCGCGATACTTATCGTCCGGCACGCTGCCGATGTACAGCGAAGCGTGCGCGGGAAGCAGGCCGCCGAGGAGCATGTCCGGCCCCTGTCCCTCCCACGGCGCCAGCAGCAGGAGCATGGGAGCTTCCTCCCCGTCCGGACCACCGCGCAGCGTGAGCAGGCAGGTCTCGGCGATATGCTGCGCGGTCACGCGCGCGCGCATGGCTTCGAAGACCTCGCGATCCGCTTCATCGAGGTAGCGCGCAAGCATGATGCTCCCGACGCTCCCTTCCCGGCGCAGGAGCTGCGCCAGCTGCAGTCCCCCGTGCACCATGCCGTCACGGTCGAGAAGAAAAGTGGCGCCCGGCGGCAGCTGCCACCCCACGTTGCGCATCTGACGCACGGGTTCGTAGGCCTTGCGCGCCATGGCGTAACGTACCACGCGCGTCATGATTTCGCTTGTGATGCTGCCCTTGACGAGATAATCCTGCGCCCCGTGTCGGATGCAGCGCATCGCCAGCCTTTCGTCGGCCACGGCGGAAATGATGACGACGGGAAGATGCGGGGCGATCTCCTGTATGCGGTCGAAAGTATCGATGCCCCTGGAGTCGGGCAGGTTGAGATCGAGGAGGAGTACGTCGAAGGACGACGATTCCAGGAGCGCCTGCGCTTCGCTGAGCGCACGCACACTGGTAAAACGGAATTCGACGGTATGGGATCGCTCGAGGAGACGCTGGTTGAGCCGCGCTTCTCCTTCATGATCTTCGAGCAGCAGTACGGTGACGGTTTCCATTATCGCTCCGGCGCGAAACGGTGGAGAGCAAGGTCCGCGGCGGGGGCTCGCGGGACACGTTCACAACATGCGGAACGCTGCATCAAGTATACGGGATTCGGCATAGGTTCACAAGGCAGCGCACGCCGATCAGGGACCGTAGCGCCGCGGCACGCGCGTGTTGATCATGGTGAGTATCTCGTAGGGAATGGTATCGCAGTGGACGGCGAGCTCCTCGACAGTGATGCGCGCATCGTCCTGCGCCCCGATGAGCGTCACCTCGTCCCCGTTGTAGGCCGTGTCCTCCCCGATATCCACCATGCACTGGTCCATCGATATGCGTCCGACGATGGGGTAGCGCCGGCCGTGAATGAGCACTTCGCCGCGGTTCGAAAGTGCGCGTGCGTAGCCGTCACCGTATCCCACCGGAAGCGTCACCACGCGGGTGTCCCGTTTCGCGGTCCAGGTATGGTCGTACCCGATTGCCGTTCCTGCGCGCACCACCTTGAAATACACCACGCGCGTGCGCATCGAAAGTACCGGTTTCAGGGCTGCGGTGCGCGGCACGTCGGGACCGGGATACACGCCGTACATCATGATTCCTGGACGAACCATGTCGAGCACGGCTTCCCCGTGCTGCAGTATGGCGCCCGAGTTGGCGATATGCCGCACGGGCGTGGGGAGTCCGTTGCGCGGGAACCAAGAGAGAACGTCGAGGAAGCGCTGCAGCTGCAGACGCGTGAAGGCGGTGTCCGTATCGTGGGACGCGGCAAAATGAGAATACACGCCCCGGAGATCGGCATGGCGCGCCTCGCGCATGGCCTCGAACAGACCGGTGGCGTTTTCATGGCGTATGCCGATACGGCCCATGCCGGTGTCGATTTTCAGGTGCACCTGCGCACGTCGTCCCATCGCCGCGGCGGTTTCGTC
Organism: Bacteroidota bacterium; assembly: GCA_032250495.1. Taxonomy (GTDB): domain Bacteria; phylum Bacteroidota; class Ignavibacteria; order SZUA-365; family SZUA-365; genus BM516. The sequence continues at coordinate 4,022 of JAVVFP010000327.1, forward strand.
GATCTGGCGCAGCTTGAACACCGACGAGGCGGTAATCTGCAGGTCGTACTCGAGGAAGTGGGAAATCTGGTTGCCGATGATGCCGCCGAG
>JAVVFP010000328.1:0-4103 GCA_032250495.1 Bacteroidota bacterium
CTCCTGCTGCACTCCAACGCGTATGGCCAGTCGACCGGTGGCATCAAGGGAATCGTCACCGACTCCCTCACCGGCGAAAGGCTGTCACTCGTCAACATCTATATCCCTTCCCAGGGACTCGGTGCGGCCACGGATGCGAACGGATTTTTCTTCATCGGCAACATTCCCGCCGGCACGCACCTTTTTCGGATCACGCTGATCGGTTACGCCATGGTGACCAGGGAGATCGAGATACTTCCCGGGAAAATCGTGTCACTCGACCTCCAGCTTTCCCCCTCCGTCCTTGAAATGGATGTCGTGGAAACCACGGCGGAACGGCGCATACGTTACGACACGGAAATCAGCACGCAGCCCATCTCCGCCGCGGAGATTTCCGTGGTGCCGAAAGCGGTGGAAGCGGACCTGTTCCGCACGATCGCGGTGCTGCCCGGTGTCGTCTCCACCAGTGACGTGAGCAGCAAGTTCTACGTCCGCGGCGGCGGCGGGGATCAGAACCTGATCATCCTCGATGGCATGACGATATACAATCCCTTCCACGCGCTCGGCATTTTCTCCATTTTCGATGCCGACGCCATAAAGGAAGCGGAAATACTCAAGGGCGGCTTCCCCGCACAATGGGGCAACCGCCTTTCCTCGGTCATCAACATCCGCACCCGTGAGGGCAACAAGAACCGCTTCTCCGGCAAGCTCAACCTGAGCCAGGTCAGCGGCAAGGCGCTGCTCGAAGGTCCCACGCCCTGGGAGGGCTCCTGGATGTTCTCGGTGCGCAAGAGCTTTTTCGATGAAGTGCTGCAGAGCTTCGTCGAACAGGAAACCCCTTTCGACTTCTACGACGTGATCGGTCGCGTCAACGTTGCGACGGGGGAGAGCGGACGTCTGTCGGTGCACACGCTGCTCAGCGGCGACGTCATCCGTCCCGGATCGGACTTCGATCCCGAGTACCTGTGGAACAACGCCGCCTACGGTATGAGCTGGTTCCAGGTGCTGGAGAACAAGTACCTGCTCGAGACCACGTTCAGCTTCTCGAATTTCATCGGCGAACTGCGACCGCGTTCCAATACGCAGATCACTCCGCGTCTCTCGGAAGTCAACGACGTGTACTTCAACGGATCGGTGACGTATTTCCGCGACAACGGCGACCAGTACGGCGCCGGTTTCATGTTCCGGCTGCCCGAATACCACTACAGTTTCGTCAACTCGGCGAACTTCCAGCGCGACGAGGTGCGAAAGAACAGCGAGACGGGCATCTGGTTCAAGTACAAGATCAAGCAGTTCCGCCCCTTCTCGCTGGAACTGGGCGTGCGCTCCGACATTTTCTCGGTGCTTTCCCCGAACAGTTCAGATGCATTTGAACCCCGCATCGGTTTCTCCTGGGACATCTCCCCGAAATTCGCCTTCAAGCTCAGCTACGGACGCGTTCATCAGCGTGTGATCACCATCACGAACGAGGACGACGTGGTTTCGCTGTTCGAGACCTGGATTCCCGTGCCCGAGGACGAGCCTTCGCAGCAGGCGGACCATTACATCATCGGTGTCGACGGCGACATTCCCGCCATTCCCGGACTCAACTTCAACCTGCAGGCGTATTACAAGGACCTGAGTAATCTGATTGATTACAATCGCGACAAGGTGGACGCCGACGACCCGGACTTCACGCGGGCGGACGGCGAGTCCTACGGTTTCGAGGCCTTCATCGAGGAGCGTCATCCCCGCTACTACGGCCTGCTGTCCTACTCGCTCAGCTACACCGAGCGCAGCATCGGCGATTTCAGCTACAATCCCCGTTACGACCGGCGCCATAGCATCAATATCATCGCGGGCTGGAAGCCGGCCGCGGGATGGGACATCAATCTCCGATGGGAATACGGTTCCGGCCTGCCTTTCTCGCAGATCATCGGGTTCTATGACCGCCTGCAGTTCAACGGACTGTTCGATGGCGGTGGCTACGTCGGCGAGAGCGGGGAAGCGTACACCATGCTGGGACCGAAGAACACGGGTCGCCTGCCCTCGTATCACCGCATGGATGTCAGCGTCTCGAAGTCCTTCGATTTCGAGTACGTGCGTCTCGTCGCGGAGGCCAGTGTACTCAACGTGTACGACCGCAACAACATGTTCTACTATGACCGCACGACGGGAGAACGCATCGACATGCTGCCGATTCTGCCGACCGTGAATCTCCGGGTCGAGTTCTAGCGGCTGCGCCCCATGGCGAAACCGCGCAGAAACGACCTGCTCATCCCTTTTCTCGCCGTGCTGTGCGACAGCGCGGCGGTTCTCGCATCTTTTTACCTGGCATACCTTCTGCGTTTCGAAAGCGCACTGGTCGACTACATTCCCGTCACCAAGGGATATCCCCCCGTGAGCGCCTACCTGCTCGGGGGACTCGTCGTCATCCCGATCTGGCTGCTGCTGTTCAACAGTCGCCACGTGTATCGCGCCCGCAGGGACGTGGACCTGAGCCTGGAGTTTTTCCACGTCCTTCGACATGTGAGTATCGGCATGCTCGTGGTGCTGAGTATCGCCTTTTTCTACCGCGAGTTCTCCTACTCGCGCGTGGTCTTCGTCTTCATCTGGGGCCTTGCCACGCTACTCGTCTTCGGTGCGCGCGTCGCTGTCCTCTCGTATGAGAAATTTCTCTACCGGAGGGGACGCGAGCTGCGCAATGTTCTGATCGTGGGCACGAACAAGCTGGCGCAGGACCTCGCCCTGCGCATCACGCATCAGCCCGCGCACGGATACCGACTCGCAGGATATGTCTCGGAAGCGGACGAGCGCATCGAGAGCGTCGTCACCGACAGGCTCGGGAACGTGGACAGCATCGTTCGTATCGTCGACGATCACCGGATTGAAACAATCATCGTCTGCCTGTCCGCAGGTGAAAACGATGAACTCGCCAGGCTGTTTTCCCTGCTCGAAGGCAAGACCGTGCAGGTGCTGATACAACCGGACGTCATCGGCATTACGCCGACGCGTCTGCGTCTCGGTGAACTCTTCGGCAGTCCTCTGCTCGGCGTCAAGGACCTGCCAATGACCACCTGGTCCCGTATCGCCAAACGGTCCTTCGATGTGCTGTTCAGTCTGCTCGTGCTCACGCTGTTTGCACCGTTCGCCGTGCTGATTTTCACCGTGATCTGGATCGAGTCGGGGCGGCCCATTTTTTACCGCCAGGTGCGTGTGGGACTCGGGGGAGAGGAGTTCGAGCTGCTCAAATTCAGGACGATGAAAGTCGATGCGGAACAGGAAACCGGACCCACGTGGACGAAGCGGCACGATCCGCGGGTCACGCGCATCGGACGATTGCTGCGCCGGCTCAGTCTGGATGAAATCCCGCAGTTCATCAACGTGCTGCGCGGAGAGATGAGCGTGGTCGGACCCCGTCCTGAACGCCCCGAATTCGTGCAGCAGTTCCAGCAGTACGTCCCCAAGTACCTCGAAAGACATCGCCTGAAGACCGGTCTGACCGGATGGGCGCAGGTCAACGGACTGCGCGGGGAAGTCCCCATCGCGGAACGCACGAAATACGATCTTTACTATATAGAAAACTGGTCCCTGAAGCTGGATCTCCGTATCATCTTCAAGACCGTGTATACCATCTTATTCGGAAAAGACGCATACTGACATGATCGCCATCATCATTTTCTACATTCACATCATCGGCGCCGTGTACGCCTTCAGCAAGGGATATGTCGAGCACAAGCTCGTCGACGCCTTCATGTCACTGGCCTTCGTGGCGATCATTTTCTCGGTGGGGTGGACCATGGCGGGCTTCATCGTCCGCTTCTTTTTCCCAGAGAAGGGTTTCGGAACCTGGCTGGACAACGATACCATTTCCCTCATCCTCGTGACGCTGTTCGAGACCGTGCTGTACGTCACATACTTCGTTAAACAGCGCGGCAAGGACGCACCGGTATCGGCAGGTTGAGGCTTCCCTAGATGATCTTTTCCGCCAGCTCAATTCCCAGACCCTGACGGATGATCTCCGGGACTTCGTTGGTGAAGTCGACCATGGTGGAGAGATGATCGCCGAAGGGAGAGCGATACTCCGCATCCGCCTCGATGATGATATCGACATCCGGGCCCACTGCCTCCCGGATGGCGCCCAC
>JAVVFP010000329.1:0-4097 GCA_032250495.1 Bacteroidota bacterium
CCCAAAATTCGAGAATATCTCCCCCGGTGCAGAATTATTTCCCACCGCTGGAGAATTATTCCACTCTCTGCTGCAGCCGATCCGCGCATGCACGCGCGCTGCTGATGCGGGCTGGAAACGCTGCGAAGCCGGTGTTGCTGCTGTTGCCCGGATGGACTACATTGTCCGAAGAACGCTCGGCACGGAGAGAGACATGAACAGGTCATTGATGGTACCTGTGCGGTGCGGCGCGTGTGATCGCTGCCGCGTATGATCGCTGTGCTGCTCGTGGAATTGGCTTTACTATATAATTGGAGGTTTGCATGGCGAGAGTTACAGGAATCGGTGGCGTTTTCATCAAGAGCAGGAAGGACAGCGCCGCGCTCGTGGCCTGGTATCAGGAACACCTGGGCATGACGCTCGAGAGCTTCGGCGGTGCGGTCCTGAAATGGCCGGAGGACAGGGCCGGGGATGGGGGACTCACCGTGTGGCATGTCGCGGAAAAGGACAGCACGTGGTTCAGTCCAAGTGACGCGTCCTTCATGATCAACTACCGGGTTGACGATCTCGAAGAAATGATCGCGCAACTCCGTGCGGGTGGTGTAGATATCATCCAGGGACCGGAGTTCCATGAAAACGGGAGCTTCGCATGGGTGATGGATCCAGAAGGGAACAAGGTCGAACTGTGGGAGCCGAAGCTGTGGGACGAGAAGAATACCGTTTCCCGGGATTGAGGATTACAATGGCTGTCCTGAAATGCACTGTCCTCTCGATGGCGATTATTCTCCTGCATATGGTCGCATGGTCACAGCAGGATCATCCGGGTCGTGGTGAAGTGGCGCTGCCAGGGACGCGGCAACATGCAGCCGCGACAGAAGCGCGCGCTCCGCGCATCGACATTCCCGAAGGTCTGACAGTGCTGATCGATCCGGTAAGCGGCGGTTTTCATCGTGCGTTCGGACCCGCGTTGCGAATCCCCGGTTACGATCGCATCACGGAAGGGAACATTCGCGACGCCGCTGCGCAGTTTCTGCATTCCTACCGCGATGTTGTCGGCATCGCGGCCGAACGCCTTCGCCTGCAGCGCATCACGCATGTGCGCGGTCGCTGGTACCTGACATGGCGTCAGGAACATGACGGCCTGGAAGTCCTGCGCTCGGAGGTTGAACTCAGGGTATTCGACAACGGAAATGTTGCGGCATTCGGCGCTTCCGTCTTCCCGGATATACGGGTACACGAGGTGGAGAGGCTCGGTCCTGCCGCAATACGGAGCGCCGCAATCAAGGGACTCCCGTTACCCGCGCACACGATGATGCTACCGGTGCGCCGCAATGCGATTCTGCCTTTCAATGGAACCGAAGGCCTCGTGTATCGCCTCGTCAGTGAACTGCGCTTTGAATCCATGGACGGCAGAAAATGGATATCGTATGTCGATGTGGAAAATGGCGACCTGCTCTGGCGATACTGCACGACACATGACATCGGCAGCACGTTGCAGGCGCACGGGAGCGTCACGCTCCTGCACCCGAATGAACCCGCACTCACCGATATGCCTTTCAGCGACATGTACGTGCATATCGGCGGCACGGATTACACGACCGATGCCGATGGATCGGTGAAATTCGATATTGCCACGGAAATGCCCGTGCACGCCGCGTTCGAGGGTCCATGGTGCCGCGTGGAGTTCGCGGACAGGACGCCGGGAAGCTACACCGGCACGGTGCAGCCCGGCGGGAACCTGGACATGAAGTGGACAGACGATAACTCGCACAGGTTCGAACGAATCCTGTTTTATCACACGAATTACAACCACGCGTATCTGAAAGGAATCGATGCCGACTTCAATGCGCTCGATTTTCAGATGCCGATCACGGTCTATTTCGACTCACCTTTCTCGAACGCGCAATCCGGAGGTGACAGGGTCCGCTTCTTCGGCGCTGCGCGCACGTCGATGCGTCTTGCCGATGCGCCGATGGTTCTCTACCATGAACTCGGTCACTGCGTGAATTTTCTTTTCTACCAGCAGCTCGGGGCAGGTACTGGAATGCGGAATATGACCTGCCAGGAAGGCATGGCAGATATCCATGCTGCAATGCTCACGGATTATCCGGCAATCGGACTGGGCGTGTTCGAGGAAGATGAGACGAAGCTGATGCGGAGCCTGGTGAACGACATGCGCTATCCCGACAGTCTCACCGGCGAAGTGCACAATGATGGACAGATCCTTTCGGGAGCGTTCTGGGATCTCAGGAAAACGACATCCCTGGAGCTGGTACGCGATCTTTCCCATTTCGCAAAATACGGCCTTCCAGACGATCCGGACGATGCGACGGCGTTCTGTGAATGGTTCCTGGAAACGCTGATCGCCGATGATGATGACGGTGATCTCGCCAATGGTACCCCACATTATCACGAAGTCGTGACGGCATTCGCCCGTCATGGTATAGGACCGGAACTCTTCATCGAAGCGAATTTCCGCCATGCGCCCCTTGCCGATACGGATGACACGCAGAATCCCTACTCCGTTCGCTTTACCCTGCATTCCGTCGCTTTGCCAGGTGGAGAAGTGCAAAATGTTCGCGTCAGCTACATCCTGAACGAGGACGCTATTGAACAGTCCATCGCTGCGCGGGCGCTCGGGAACGGGGAGTACGAGGCCATGATTCCCGCGCAGCCGAACGGCACGATTGTCTCGTACGCCATCGCATGTACGGAAGCGATGACGGCGACGGAGCTGCGTTTCGAAGCGGATCCGGCAGCGAAACTGCCATATGTTTTCCTGGTGGGATATCGCGCGTTCTTCACGGATTCGTTCGAAAGTGATCTCGGTTGGACGGTCGGTGCCGTCGGGGACGATGCGACATGGGGTATATGGGAACGCGCCGATCCGGAAGAGGCGGATTTTCGTGCCACCGGGGGACCATTCATTCAACCCGAGAATGATCACACCGGGGACGGGGAGCTGTGCTTCGTAACAGGATCGAAAGGAGGAACGGAATATTTCCTGCATGTCCCGAATGGACGCACATCGATCACTTCACCAGTGATCGGACTGCGCGAGTGTGTTCGGCCGGTGCTGCGCCTGCACTTCATCTTCGCCATTGAGAAGAATCAATCGGCGCTGGCTTCGAAGTTGCCCGTACTGAATATTCAGGTCAGCGACAACGGTGGACGAAGCTGGGTGAATGCAATGCAGGTAACGGAACAGGTCGTGGATTGGACACAGCTTACGATTCCGCTCTCGTCTCACATCGCCGTGACCGACTCCTTTCGCGTCCGCATTGTACTGAATCAGCTGTTTGGAGCGCTGTCCGACGGGAGTGGTAACGTGCTGGTCGATGACTTCAGTATCCTTACGGCAGACACCGGGACCTCGTCGATGGCAGCAGTGCAGGAATTTTCCGCTCCGGCATCCATTACCTCGGTATACCCGCATCCAGTGCCTGCGTCTTCGTCCACCATCTTCTCGTATGCGGTATCCGAGTCTGGTCCGGTCGCAATTGAAATTCATGATCTCCTCGGCCGCCGCATCGCTGCGATTCTGAATGGGTATCACACAAAGGGAGATTATCGCGCAACGTGGGATGGACAGCAGGCTGACGGTTCAATCGTTGCTCCGGGCACGTATATCGCGGTCCTCATCGCTTCAGGAGGAGTATCCGCAAGAACCGTCATACTTCGATAGCTCGATTTCCGCATTGAACGGAAAACGTCCCCAGCACCGAAGTCCGTGTCGAGCCCCGTGAAAAAGCATCCGCATTCATCCGTCCGATCCGTCAAATCCGTGTTCCTCTTCCCGTCCGATCCGTCAAATCCGTGTTCCTCTTCCCTCCCTTGACATTGATCCCCGCGCTTCGTACAATGGGTTAGACAAATATCTAACACCTGCACGGCAGAGGATACGGTGATGAGTGAAGCGGGAGCGGCGCCGACGCGCTGCATGCATCTGGACATGGACACGTTTTTCGTCTCCGTCGAGCGGCTGATGGATCCGTCGCTCAACGGGAGGCCGGTGATCGTGGGCGGCACGCCGTTTCAGCGCGGGGTGGTGGCGGGCTGTTCGCGGGAGGCGCGGCGCTACGGCGTGCATTCGGCCATGCCGCTGCGGCAGGCCTACG
>JAVVFP010000330.1:0-4093 GCA_032250495.1 Bacteroidota bacterium
ACAGTTATCGTGAGATGCGTTTGCATCGCTCATGGATGCGTTTCGCCGAAATGGGCGGTCAGAGCGGCCCGAACATTATCGGGTACGAAATCCGAAACGTCGGTTCTGTGCCGGGCCAGTTCGCGAACGATGGATGAATTCAGGTACGTAAATCTTTCATGGGGCATCAGGAAGACGGTGGCAATCTCGTTTTCGAGCTTCCTGTTCATCAGCGCCATCTGGAATTCGAACTCGAAATCGGAAACCGCACGCAGGCCCCGAACCAGTGCAACAGCGTTTTTCCTTCGTGCGTAATCCACGATCAGTCCTTCGAAGGTATCCACTTCCACGTTGGGAAGATGGGCGACGGCGTCGCGGAGCAATTCGACGCGCCGGGCGGTAGTGAACAACGGGGATTTGGACGAGTTGCGTGCGATGGTGACGATGACCGCGTCGAAGATGCTGATCGCACGTTCGAGCACATCGATATGCCCGTACGTCACGGGGTCGAAAGAGCCGGGGTAGACTGCAATTTTCATGATGCCTCACCGTCGAGAGATTGAAACATGCTTATGGTCGTGCTGCCGTAGCTGCGTTCGTCGATGGCGGCGAGCCTCGAATGTGCGCCGAGCGGCTGCAGGTTCCCGTGCTCGATCACCGCGATGCCTCCCGTGCGCAGCAGGGAAGCGATGTTCTCGAGCAGCAGCGTCGCCGAAAACGACGCATAGGGAGGATCCGCGAAAACGATGTCGAAGCACGGGGTTGCGCCGCGGGAAAATCGTTCGACCTCCTGTCGAAGGACGACGCAGCGCTCCGCCGCATCGAGCGTCGTGATATTGCGCTGCAGCACGGCAAGGTTCCGGGGACTGCGTTCGACGAAGGTGGCGGAGGCCGCTCCGCGGCTGAGGGCTTCGAGGCCGAGTCCGCCGCTCCCCGCGTACAGATCGCATACGTTCGCACCGTTCCAGCTGATACGTCCCGCGAGGATATTGAACACCGATTCCCTGACGCGGTCCGTGGTCGGACGGAACGTTGCGTCCCTGGGGACATGCAGCGGCCTGCCTTTCCATTCGCCGGCGACGATTCTCATCCCTGTCCCATCAGCGCGGCCGCGGCGGATGCATCGAATACACGTTCGCCGTCACCGTCGACGTGCGCACGGACCTCGCCGGGTATGACCGTGTCGGCCAGCGGGATGCAGCGCGTGACGGGGCAGGAGAGGATTTCCTCCAACGCGTCGACAACATGCGTGGTCGCCGCGTCCCCGAAAATGTAGAGCTGCTTCAGCGCGTCCCTCCCGGCGGGCTGCAGTGCGTCGATGAGGCCCAGGACCTGCGCCGCGTAGTGCTCCTTGTAGGTGATCCCGGCCATGCGATACCCGAGGTAGCGGCCGTCCGCATAGCGTCCGACCGAGCAGTGTCCGGCATGCAGTCCGGCCACGGCGTATTGCTGCGACACATCGTGGGGGTAGAGCCGTCGCAGCACGTTCTCCATGGCGAAATGATCGATGTCGATGGAGGTAAGATCCAGGGTCAGGTAATCACAGGTCTGGGTCAGGAAATCGACGAGTGCCTGGGGAAGCGCGACCACGAGATACCGCATCGTCGCGCCCTCTTTCCCGAGCACATGGGTGAGCATGCGCATGCGCGTTTCCTGCGGCACGTTGCCCAGCGTGGTGCACTCCCAGTGAAGCTGGCGGAGGCGCTCAGCTTCGGACAACGTGCTGTCGACGGGGACGGTGAAGACGAGGGGGAGGGTTGCCGGAAGTACGAGCGAAATGCTGCCCGCGAACACCGTACGGCGATGATAGACCGTGGCCAGGTCCGTGATGAACTGTCGAGCGAGTTCGCGGTCGAACGGGATGTCAAAGAATAGTTCGGACGCGTAATCGCGTGCAGTCTCGAGCGTATCAGCACGCAGGACCGTCGATTGACGATCCTGCTGCTGAATTTCAACAAAACGAAACGAACGTTCTGCTATCTCCAGTCCGATATGGTGAGTAACGCCCATGGGATGTGCCGGCAGAACGTCCCTGTTCTACTGCTCCCAGGAGGCCTTGTTGTGCTCATCCGGATCGGTGAGTGAGCTGACATAGCCGAAGCCGTCAGGGTCCTCAATGCGGTAGCGATGCACCGCGGATGTATCGTCGACTGCGATGATATACGGCGTCCCCGACTTCGGCGTCGTGCGGATGGAGTCGAAGGAGAAAGGTGTGAGGTATAACCGGGTATCCGTGAAGAGACTGTCCACCCGCGATGGCGACAGACTGTCCTGCACCACTGTCAGCAGGGAGTCTATGTTCTCGGTGTAGGTGTTCTTGATGCCGTAATACTCGAGCTGCGCGGTGCGCAGCGCAGACATGCGCGCACGGGATTCCCACTTCATGTCCTCTTCGTATGCGAGCTGCTGGCCGGGATCGTTGATCACCCGGAACAGCACGTAGGTGAGTCCCAGGATGACCACCACCAGTACTGCGTCAACGATGCCGAATGGCTGTTTATGTGCCATGAATGCCTCCGAAAAATGGTGCAGGACGACCTGCGTTTTATTCGACGGTTATGAATTGACGAATGTTCTCGTATTTCTTCTGGCCGATGCCTTTTACCTTCATGATATCCGCCGGACTGCGGAAAGGGCCATTTCTTTCCCGGTAGGCGATGATTTTCTCCGCGGTCGCGGGACCGATTCCCGGGAGCGTGGTCAGCTGCCGGACGGTCGCGGTGTTGAGCACGATACGGGCGCTTTCCTTCGCGACGGATTCCGGGGTGGCAGCATTACCCGCCGCGTCCGGCGCCGCGTCCGGCGCGTGCGTGCTGACGTCCTCATCCGTCTCGCGGAGTTCGTGACGGCCCGCACGCCGTGCGAATACCGAATCCGCGTCCGCGTAGGCATCCCGAATGTCGCGCCGCGGCGTCGCACCTGTCGAGCGCAGTTCGCTGAGGACGCTGCCCGTGATGATGACGACAGAGAGAAATACGATGACCGCGGCCTCGTTCTGCGTGAAACCGAAACGGTGCGCGAAAGCTATGACACGTTTCCACATACCGAACAAGCCTGGCGCTCAGTTCATAGCAGATGCAAAATAGGAAAGGAGCGGGAGTTATGAAAGCTGCCCCTCGCGGACGCGCTCAGGAGAGCGAATCAAAGATACGCGCGAAGAAGCTTTTCTTTTCTTCCCTGTTGCCTGGCCGGAAGCTCTCGGACGCCTGCATGGCTTCGAGCAGTTCCCTGTCCTTGGCGGTCACCTTGCGCGGGACGTAGACATGGACACGGACCAGCTGGTCTCCACGACCGCTGCTGTTGAGATGCGGTATGCCCTTGTCACGCATGCGGAGGATCTGTCCCGCCGGCGTTCCCGCTTCGATTTTCAATCGTGCGCGGCCGGTGAGCGTCGGCACCTCCACTTCGGTGCCCAGCGCTGCATCGGCGTAACTGATGACGAGATTATGCAGCACGTCATCCTCCTGGCGGATGAACTCCTCGTGGTCCTTCTCACGGATGTACACCATCAGGTCGCCGGCGGGTCCGCCCTTGCGTCCCGCATCGCCCTGTCCGCGCAGGGGAATGTAGTTGCCTTCGCTGACGCCCGCGGGCACCTTGACCTTTATGGTCTTCTCTCCCTGGATGCGTCCGTCTCCATGGCAGTCGGTGCAGGGTTCCTTCACCACCCGGCCCTCGCCGCCGCAGTTGGAGCAGGGGACGATGTTGACGAACTGGCCGAAGAGCGACCGTGAAACCTGTTGAAGTTCCCCGCTGCCATGGCAGACCGCGCATTCCTCGAGCGCCGTTCCCGCCTTCGCGCCGGAACCCTTGCAGCTTTCGCACGGGGTCTGCCGCCTGACCTTCAGCGTTTTCTCGACGCCTGTGGCTATTTCCTCGAGCGTAAGATGCAGCTGAATCTTCAGGTCGGAACCGGGTACGCCCTGGCGTCTTCCGCGGGAACGTCCGCCTCCACCGCCGAACACTTCCTCGAAAATGCTGCCGCCGAAGCCCCCTCCGAAAATATCACTGAAGTGACTGAAAATATCGTTGATGTCGGTGAAGCCCGGACCACCGCCCTGGCCACGCAGACCGTCGTGACCGAAGCGATCGTATTTTTGCCGCTTCTCCCCGT
>JAVVFP010000331.1:0-4087 GCA_032250495.1 Bacteroidota bacterium
ATCGACACTACCATTGTCATTCTTCCGGTCGCAAACGGCATACCCGCAAACCCATCCCTCGCCTGTGATGAATCGGGCGCATTTCATCTCGTCTGGGAAGAGAATGAGAACATCTACTATTTGAGATTTCTCGTGGTACGTACCGAGGCCTTCGAAACCTCGCATCTCCTCTTCGATATCAGACGGTTCATACACGGATTTACAGAAGGCTGTGATCTGGGTGTTTTCGATACCGTCTCCGTGACATGGTGGGCGTCGATTCGCAATGCGGAAAACGATACTGTGGTGGCATCCGTGGAACTGGGGAAGCTGATGCGTGACTCAACGTTTGCCGGGATCGATTCCGTCCGCATAGGATTTCCGCATCAAAACGTCTACTCAGAACTCTCCGTGGAAACGAACATCGATGTTTTCCCCTGTGTGGAATGGGCCAGCCGGGTCGGTATTCCGCGCAATGAGCACGAGTATTCCACGCAGAAAGAGGCATGGAGTGCACAACGGGATTTTGAGCGCACCCTTTCGCTTGGACCCGTATCCCCGAATCCGTTCTCTTCTCAGGCCCATATTCCCTATTCAGTGCGAGCGATGGGGCCGGTTCTGCTCACCATCCACGATGCTCTGGGAAGACGCGTAGCAACGCTGGTTGACGGCGAGCAAGCCGAAGGTACGCATTCTGCCATCTTCGATGGTAGCACTCTCGCGAATGGCGTATACTACTGCCGATTGATCAGTGGCGGTCGGATGATCACACGACGAATTCACTTGATTCGATAGGAGGGCAATACCAATGAAGCACGCAGTTTACCTTCTCGGCATGGTCATCTCACTCGCGGTCCTCTTGTCTGCGTGTACCGATGATCCTCCAACTGACCCGCCTGTTGTGCCCGTGGTCGATACCACCTCGCACGACTGGGTTTTCACTACGTACACCACACGCCTGGAAAATAACTCAAACTGGATGTCAGGCCTGTTTGCACTGTCGCCGGATTTTGTCGTCGCCGTGGGACGGTCGGTCGGCCCGAGTCCTGTTCGCGCTTTCCGCTGGGACGGCATGGGATTACTTCCGATGACACTGCCATACAGACTCGATTTCCGTGCAGACACATCAACGACGAATTTTCCACCCGAAGCATACAGATCTTCCTCTCTGACGGACGTATGGTTCTTTCGCCGCGATAACTTCTGGATCACTGATTTTGATGGCGCCACCCACGTCACCATCGCCGGTGGAGACCGGGACACGATGGTGTATAATATTCGATACTCATTCTATGAAGGCTTTCAGCCTGAACGGCTCTGGGCATACGACAGCAGCAACGTGTTCTTCCTTAACGACGATGCCGACGCGGTGTACCAGTGGCGACATCGGGATCGTTCATGGGAGCGTCACGACCTCTCATATCCCTCCATGCCTTTCGATAACAGAGCATTCGACATCTGGGGAACCAGCCAGAACTCTGTGTTCATCCATACGAATGGCGGACTGAAGCGGTATGACGGCAGTCAGTGGCATACGGTCTGGGACAGAAGCATGCCGTCGCTCTGCGATTCCGCGACCTTCGGTGTGCCCATCAGCGGATGGGCCGCCGCGGATGAAGACAGCATGTGGATCACGGGACTGTATATCGGACGCATGCGCAAGGATGGAACCGGTAAAGTGACCTACCGGCACAGCGGGAAGACCGCGTCCGGCGGGAGTTTTGACTGTCGGATTGTCCGCGGGAGCGCAAAGAACAATGTGTTTTTTGCAGGCCTTGGTGGTAATCTCGTCCACTTCAATGGCAGAACGTTCCGTGTGTTCGAGGAGTTTCGCGATCTGGGCACCCCGTTTTACCGTCTGGCCGTGTTCGACAACGATGTATTCATCATCGGGAACCAGAACTTCAACGGAGGGGTGTTCGTACATGGTCATCGGCGGTGAGAACGCTACGACACCACAACCATCTTTGCAATTCGCGCCCTCTCGGGGTACATGGAAATGAGTTCAATTGTGCTGCAATCGCTTTATCACTGACAGCGGAATCATTCAACGCAAGATGATGCTTGTGCGGTAAAGCATGAAATACTGAAAAACATCAAACAGCCCGAATGAGATGTTCGGGCTGTTTTAATTTCTGCGAAGGCGTTCAGTCGTGTTAGAGTGCTTTACATCATGGGGCGAACCGGAATCGCTATGTCGACGATATGCTTCCCTTCGGGGTGCTCGCGGTGGTCGTTGTGATAGATTTCGAAGCTGAGGCCGTCGGCGGGCTCGTAGCCGCTATCGGGGAGCCAGTCGCCGCAGACGGCGTCCCAGGCCTCGCCGAACTGATCGGAGGTGACTTCGACGCGGGCGAAGGCGTAGCGGCCGGCGGGAATGGTGAGCGTGCCGACGGGACCGTCCACCGCGGTGCCGGGAGGCACGCTGATGCACACGTCGGTGCGCAGCTTCGCGCCGTCGGTGATGTTGGGATCGTCGTGGTAAATGCTCATCACGCGGGTGTCGGGTCCGAGCAGTCCACGGGGACCGGCCCAGGTGAAGAGCTGTCCGAACAGCCGGCCGAAGAGTTCGGGGTCCGCCTGGTAGGGACCGATGTGCCGGATGTAGGCGACGGGGGTTTCGGGGAAGTCGCGGACGGTGACGGTGGGAATGACGCTGCGTGTCATGGGAATGCTCCTGTGTTGATGATTGCCGTCTGCAAGGTCATCATTCCCGCCGCGCGATGCGTCGCCGATCTTGCGATCCGTGTTGCGGATCTTGCGAATCGTGTTGCCTGTATTGCGCTCCCCCGCCACGCAGGCCGCGCGCCAGTCGCTCGCGCTCATGCCGAAGCGTTCGCGGAAGGCGCGGGCGAAGGTCTGCGAACTGGCGAAGCCGCTGTCGAGCGCAACATCGCCGATGCTGCGGGCGGGATTCCCGGCCAGCTGCATGGCGGCGCGCTCCACCCGCAGCCGCTGGATGAAGCGGCTCAGCGTCTCCCCCACCATGGCGTGGAAAATGCGGTGGAAATGCCAGGGGGAAAACGCGGCGATGCCCGCCAGCGTCTCGAGCCGCAGCGGCTCCTGCAGATGCGTCTCGATGTGATCGATCACGCGGTTGATGCGCGCGATGTATTCCGCCCGCAGTGGGGTGATGTTCCGGGAAGCTTCGTCTGTCGACATGTGCCTGCTCCGCGTGAAAAAAAAAACGGAACACATCATCGGATGTATTCCGTGCGCAATATAGAACTGCGGGAGCTTGCGGCGCCAGCGGCGCCCGCGATCAATCGTCCTCGACCGTGACGCCGGGAAGAATTTTGTACATGTACAGTTTGAGCGAATCGTCGGCCTCGACATAACCGACACCGCGGCAGCCTTTGAGTACAAGCTGCTGCTTGATGCTCCGCGCTGCCGTGGTATGCAAGCCGTCACGGATGAAATACGGGGTGTCATCCGGGATCCGGTGGAACTCCAGGAGCTGACGGTGCGCGTCAGCCGCCGCTCCGATGTAATAATCATCGGGTCCGCCACCGTGCATTTCGACGAACTGCAGGCAGTGCCGCGTCACGAAGCGGACCAGATTCTCAAACAGGGGGTCATTCTCATCTGGCGCCAGTATGCCGGGTTTTACCTGGGATGGCTCCGGTCGCGCGCTCTCGTTTCGTATGTTCTGGAACATGCTGTCCTTTCCTTTCATCATGCGTTTCGGCAGTCCGCGGAAAGAGACATGTGCTTTCGCGGACTTCAGGTACAATGCATTCTACCGAAATTCCGCAGCCCGCGCTGTCTACCCTTCACCCTTCGTACAGTCGGTTTTCCCAGCGACCCTCCGTACGTGATTGCGGAAGCCCGGCACGACAACAATGTCGTACACGCCGCTCACGAAGCCCTTTTCCTGAACAGTCCGGCTTCGGCCAGTACCTCCGTCGGATCGACGCCCGGAGCCGAAACGTTCGGGAGTCCGTGCAGTCGCTCGCATAAGCCGATACGCAAACGGGCAGCCTCGGCAGCGGAGATGCCGAGCGCACGTCCGATCTGTGAACCGTTTTTCTGCGCGACGAGCTGCCCGAAGAGTGCGCGCTGATCCTCGTCGAGTCTCGCCCGCAGATGCGACGGAACAGCCTTGTTG
>JAVVFP010000332.1:0-3737 GCA_032250495.1 Bacteroidota bacterium
AACGACGGTATCTTTGTACCTGAAAACGACGACTTGACTTTCACATAGCAATCTGAAATCTGAAATCTGAAATCTGAAATCCTTGCAGCAACTCAACAACATCGTTCTGATTCTCGGTATTGCCCAGGGTTTTTTCCTGGCGCTGCTGCTGCGACGGCGGCACTGGACGCTGTACGCGAACCGCATGCTGGCGGCGCTGATGGCCATGTACGGGATCATCCTGTTCAACCTTCTGCTGCAGGACGTCGGTTTCTACGCCGCATATCCGAAGCTGTGGATGCTGCTGAGCGGACTGCCTCTCGTCACCGGACCGCTGCACTATCTCTACGCCCGCCATCTCATCCATCCCGGCCGGCGGCTGCGCACGACGGACTTGCTGCACGCGCTCCCGTTCTTTCTCTACAAGCTGACGGAACTGCCCCTGCTCTTCGCATCCGACGCGTCCATGCAGCAGCTGCTGGCGGACGTTGCGGGAAGCGGCATACCCGAGCGATTCTTCTGGTTCAACTGGAGCATCATCGCGCAGGGCACGCTGTACATGGGCGCGACGCTGCTGATGCTGCAGCGGCACGGACGCGGACTCGAGCAGCTGGCCTCCGGCGCCGATCAGCTGCGGCTGACCTGGCTGCGCAACATCACGCTGCTCTCCATGCTCGCATGGCTGATCTTCGCCACCGAGTACGTGCTGTATCTCTCCGGCATCATGCTGGCCGAACGTTTCGGCGTCTCCGGCCTCTTCGGCGGCGTGCTGGTATACGTGATGGGCTACATGGGACTGTCCCGCTCCGAGGTGCTCGAAACGCCCGGCGCGGCATCTTCGATGGAAGCCCTCTCGCATTTCCGCGAAGAGGAGGAGGACGCGGACGCGCCGGCCTATGCGCGTTCCGGACTCTCGGCGGAGCGGGCCGACGAGGCCGCCGCACGCCTGCGCGCGTTGCTCGACGACGAGCACGTGTACAGGGAAAGCGGACTGACCCTGCCCGCACTCGCCCGACGCATGGACCTCTCACCGCACAACCTTTCCGAAGTCATCAACACGCGCTTCGGACAGAATTTCTTCGACCTGGTCAACAGCTGCCGCGTGCGCGAAGTCTGCGAGCGCCTCTCCGATCCCGGTGCGCGGCAGTTCACCATACTCGCCATCGCCTTCGATGCCGGCTTCAATTCCAAAACGTCCTTCAACACCATATTCAAACGCCACACCGGCATGACACCCTCCGCCTACCGTGACGCGCGGAGCAAATACGCGGGTGACTGAACGATATCCGAATATGACTGGCCAGTCATTTCCAGAACCGGGAGGAATTTCCATGAAACATGTTTCCATCATTCCATTTTTCCTTCTTTCCATCCTTCTCATCGTGCCGCAGACGAACGCGCAACGGGCGAGGAAGGACACATTGCCCCGGGATCCGGCCTCCTCCTCCCTCCTCGTCATGCCGACCGGAAGAACGCTCCCCGGCGGAACGGGCACGCTGGGACTGGCGGCGCCGTACATTCCCTACGCGGCGTTTTCGCCGGCGGACAATTGGCAGGTGAGCGCGGGCGGGGTGTACGTGTTCACGAGTGAAATCGGCTACGGGGAGGAGTATTACTCCTATCTCATCCTCAAGCATGCGCTGTTCGACGACGGCCACACCAGCATCGCCGTGGGCGGCGCGGTGATGTTCTGGGGCCGCGAGACCGTCACCGGTCCCTTCCAGGGCTGGAAGCGCGTCACCATTCCCGGGGGCTTCGGCGTGGTGACGTTCGCGGGAGAGGAGTCGGCGCTGACGCTGGGCGTGGGCTTCGCCGACATCGCCGGGGGCTTCGGCATCGGACTCAACGAGGGACTGTTCTCGGGCATCGGCCTCGGCTATGAAACGCGACTCTCGCCGAACTGGAAGCTGCTGACAGAGCATTTCTCGAATGTCTTCGCCGGCGGCACGCTGCATACGCTCGGGGTGCGCTACTTCACCGGACGCGCGGCGTTCGACATGGGACTGATCGTCGTGCCCAACGGCGACGTGCAGCTCGGCAGCGGCACGCGCATTCCCCGCGTCCTGCCCCTGCTCGGAGTGTCGATACATATCGGCTGACCCGTCGTCCCCGCGGCGAGATATACCCGGATTTTCGGGAAAATCTACCGTTTTCGGTCCCATCCCAGCGGTTCGAACTCCTTTTAAGCGTTCCAACCGCTGGGCGCGGGCTCTTCCCGTTGCCCCGTCGCCTACATTGCGGTCGCTTTTTCACTTCATCAAAGGAAAACCATGCGACCGCTCCTGCCCTTCACCGTCATACTCCTTTTTCTTCACGCCCTTCTGCTCTCACTGTTTGCGCAGGCGCAGGACGCGCCCTCCACCGGGAGCATCCATGGAAGCGTCATCGACGCGGGGAGCGGACAGCCGCTGCCCGGGGCGAACATCCGCGTCATGGACGCCGACCGCGGGGCGGCCACGGATGTCGAGGGCGCGTTTTCCATCACGGGATTGCCGCCCGGCAGTTACCGCCTGCGCGCAAGCTTCATCGGCTACGCGCCGCATATCGCCACCGACGTCGTCCTGCGTCCGGGACGCAGCACCGAACTGCGCATACGCCTGCGCGAAAGCGCGTACGAAGCGGAGGAAGTCGTCGTCACCGCGGGGTATTTCCGCCAGTCGGAGGAAAGCGCGGTCAGCGCCGCGCAGTTCTCGGGGGAGGAAATACGCCGCGCGCCGGGATCGGCTGGGGACGTGAGCCGCATCATGATGGTGCTGCCCTCGGTGGCGAAGGTCAACGACCAGTCCAACAGCCTGATCGTGCGCGGAGGGAGTCCGCTGGAAAACGCCTTCTTCGTCGACGGTATCGAAATTCCCAACATCAACCACTTTCCCGCGCAGGGCGCGAGCGGTGGTCCCCTCGGCATGCTGCCGGTGGACATGATTCGCGACGTCGCGTTCTCCTCCGGCGGTTTCCCGGTGCGCTGGGGCGACCGGCTCTCCTCGGTGATGGACATCAGTTTCCGCGAGGGCGACCGCAACCGCATGGCCGCGCAGGCCGATCTGAACTTCACCGGCTTCGGCGGACTGCTCGAGGGACCGCTCGGCCACAGCGGCAGCTGGCTGCTCTCCGCCCGCCGATCCTATCTCGACCTGCTGGTCTCCGCCATCGACATCGGCACCAGCGTCGCGCCCTGGTACGGCGACGCGCATGCAAAGCTCGTCTACGACCTGGGACCGGAACACCGGCTGTCCTTGATCGGACTCTGGAGCGACGATCACAACGATCCCGATGCGGAAACCGCGGCGGAAAACGACATGCAGTATTACGGGCGGCAGGACGTTTACAACGCGACGACCGGACTCACCTGGCGCGCGCTCTGGGATGCCGACACCTGGTCGGAAAGCAGCGTGTCGTGGACCGGCATGCGCTTCCGCGAGAATTTCCTGAAAACCGGCTCCGACGCGCTGCTGCTTGACAACCGGTCGGACGAGCGCTGGATTGCGCTGCGATCGCGCACGCGACGCCGCTTCACGCGCGGCGTGGCGCTCGAGGCCGGGGGGGACGTGAAGCTGCTGCGCAACAGCTATGACAACACCTACGGTGGGGTGCCCGACGTGCTGGGGACGGTACAGCCGCCGCTGCACGCAGTAGGCGAGGCGGATGCCAGCGTCGGCGGACTATTCGCCACCCTGCAGCTCACGCCATGGAAAGCGCTGGATCTCTCTCTCGGACTGCGCGCGCAGCACAATTCCGTCAACGACGACGTCACACTGCAG
>JAVVFP010000332.1:3747-4071 GCA_032250495.1 Bacteroidota bacterium
CCGCCGTGCTGCGGCTCGGCGAGCGTTTCGCAATCAGCGCCGCCGGGGGACTGTACGCGCAGTCCCTCCCCCTGCTGCTCGTCGCGCAGAATCCGGCGCATGCCGCGCTGCCCGATCCGCGCGCCCTGCACGGCGTGCTCGGCGCCTCCTGCCTGCTCACGGCAGACACGCGCATGACGCTGGAAGGATACGTCAAACGCTACGACCGTCTCCCCGTCGATCCCGCCACGCCAGGTTTGCTCGTGGTGGACGAGATGTCCTACCGCTACGGTTTTTTCACCGCGCACGATCGCCTGCTCGCGGAAGGGGAGGCGTACTCACGCG
>JAVVFP010000333.1:0-4067 GCA_032250495.1 Bacteroidota bacterium
ATGACGAGACACCCGTGTATCTGGGTGAAAAAAAGGATGGTATTGGTGATGATGAAGTATTGAGTTTTTTCGGCTATGCCAGTAATGAGGATTTTCTCAAGAAGGTGGATGACCGCGACAGCCGGCACAGCGATGCGGCAAAAACCCCATCGTCCGCCAGCGTGTCCGGCGCGACCCCGTCGTCCCGCAGCGGGATGGGCGAGCGCGTGTCCGCGCTGTCGACGAGCACCAGCGTTGCGCTGCGCTGAGACAGCGGGGGGCCCGGGGCGAGGGCGACCGTCGCGGTGACGGTCTCACGCGAGCGTGCGTCCTCGGGCTGCAGCGTTATGCGGAGTGCGCGCAACTCGTCAGCGGCCACCGCCGTGCGCATGCCGGAAGGCAGTATGCCGACACCGTCGATGAGCAGCAGCCAGTTTCCCGTGGTCGGGGACATCACGGTCAGGGCTTTCATTTCAAGCGCGGTATTGTGCGTCGCGAATACCGTGGTGTCGTTCGCCATGGCAGCCGTGATCATGCGTGCGTCCGGCGCGAGCAGGCTCACGGAGGGAGTACCCGCGGCACCGCTGTAATCGACGATCACATGCAGCGCCTGCGTCATGCAGTCCGTACTGATTTCCAGCAGTCCGGAAGCGGCGTCCGGGAGCAGGGCGCGGAGCGCATGCCTTGTGTCCAGCAGAAGGCTTTCATGCGTCGTGATTCCGAGCGTGTTCCGCCGCGTGCGCGACCAGGACAGCAGCAGGTCTCCGGCGGCGCGGGCCAGGTCGAAGGCGCGTCCCAGGTGGTCGACGCGCGTGAATACCGGATCCGGCAGCATGCTCTGCTGCTGCACGGGCAGCTGCCAGCCGAGTCCTTCAAGCGTCAGCAGTCCGGATCGGAACGGGTGCAGCGCGCCGGCGCGCGAAACGGGAAAGAAGGTCGTTGTCCCCGAACCCGCCTGCTGCGCGACGGGATCGGTACTGAACATCATCGTGGAGGGATAGAGATACAGGCCGGGGTCCGCGAGCTGCGCGAAGGACGACAGCGTTTCGACGAAGAGCCGGTTGCCGTTGCGCACATCCAGGCGCAGGCGCAGTCGTCCGTCCACCGGCCAGCTGCCGCCGGCCTGCAGTTGCAGCCGCGCGCCGGGCATGCCGACGTCCGTGTGAACCGGAAGCGCAAACGGCGGGGTATACACCGCGTTCGCGAAACGCAGGGTGTCGGGGGGATTGTACACCAGGAAGCGACCGATGTGGGGCGCCAGCGTGCTGTCACTGAGTGTGAAACCGTAGATGATGTCAGGGAGCAGCTGCGGGTCGGGAACGGAGAGCGCACCGGCCGCGTCGTCGGGGGTCTGCAGCATGCGCGCGGCATATCCCGCGAGTATCGCATTGGCCGTTCGCGGAGCGGGGAGCGTCGCGGATGAGAGTGCGGTCGCGCCGTCGTCATGCCGCGCCGATTCCACGGGGAGCGGGGGGGCGACGGCGGGAGCGGTGCCGGCGATGTTGAGTACTTCGATGCCGGAGGGCAGCGAGGCAGGGTCGAGCCGCTGCAATGCGGCTGAGCCCGGCATCAGTTCGCGCAACGCCGGTGCCCGGCGATCCATGACCTCGGCAGCGGACGCGGCATCCGGCATGGCGTAGGCGAGTCCGCTGCGCAGTTGCCCGGCGTGGGGTGTGCCGAGAAAGACCGCTTTGTGAATATCGCCGCGATAGTTGACAGAACCCGTTTCCGCGGCGAAGTAGGTGTAATTGCGTGCCGTACCCTCGATGTAGGAGCGCGCCACGAGTCCGCCCATGCCCTGGGCGGCGATCGCCGCGGTGGTGGTGTCGTAGAGGCCGAGGAGGTATTCGAGATCGCGTGCGAACAGGTAGCCGCTTTCCTCCCAGTTCTGGTCCGGCGGATAATAGTACTGCCAGACGTCGAAGCGGTCTGCGTGACGATGATCGCGTCGCTGCAGGCGTGCGACGTAGGACGTGTACGCGTAGTCACGTTTGCCGTTGAAATCCGCGTCCGCGGTGTCCGCGGGGAGGATGATGTGCGAGTCCTCTCCCCAGGCGCCATCGGTGCGGCCGAGTCCGTGAAGGAGTACGAGGGGAAGGCGGTCCCTTCTCAGGTTCGCGAGGCGGAACTGCGCGGTACCGGGTGCAGCGCTGTCTGTCGCGAGCGGGGGAATGAGGACGGTGGTCTGATGGAGCGGATCGGTGACGGCGTCCCCACCCGCGGCGAGCGCAGCCAGCGGCTGTCCTGCCAGGTAGGGAAAACGGAGGAAGCGCGGGAATATCCATCCCGATATCGCGGATTGCTCGCGCGGGTGATCCTGGTAGGAGACGAGGTCGCGGTGCAGGATGACAATGGCGTCCTTGCGGCGACCCGCGACAAAATCCTTGATGGGATACGCGAAGCCCGCCTTGCCGAGCACGCGGTCCTGCCCGTCCCGCAGCAGCACGTCGGTAATGTTCTGCGAGAGGACATTGAGGAACTTCCCCTTGTAGAAGTACGCCACCCCGCTGCTGTCCACGGGCATGCGCAGGGAGACCGGCGCTGTCGCTGCGGGGAATCCTGTCCCTGCATATCCCCAGAGTTCGACCGTGCGCACGACCGGCGCACTTCTCTCGATCACATGTATCGCGACGGCGATGTCGCTCTCCTCCACGGGCGCGACTTCCACGAAGTCCACGTAACGCGCCGTGTCATAGCCGCTGCTGTCCTGCACGATGAGCGTGACGGTCACGGGACCGGGTACTTCGTACGTCCAGAACGGATTCTTCTTCCCGGAGTCCGTCACCCCGTCGCCGTCGAGGTCCCACGCGCGCGAGATCACCGAATCCTGTGGCACGGACTGATCGAAAAACTGCACCGTCAGCGGCGCGGCTCCCGAAGCGACGTCCACCGTGAACGCGGCCGTAACCTGTGCCTGCAGCATGACGGGGGAATACGCGATGCACGCAAGAATGACAATAATTGAAGGGAACAGGCGTTGCGAGGTAGAGGGATTCTGCCGCGTTATCATCGTCACTCCGGAAGCGTGGAGGGGAGAATACTAAAACACTGATAATTATGCGGATTACACCGTTTGCATGAAGTTACTTATAAAACGCAATCCACGCAAGAGGAACACGGATGCACACGGATCGTACGGATGCGCACGGAGGCAATTGCGCGGTGCCGTAATGGGACCTCCGTACTGATCCGTATGATCCGTTTCATCCGTGTTCCATTCCGTGTTCCATTCCGTGTTCCATATTGGTTGGATAATGTTTGCATTACCCTTATATTTATGGTCTTATGGAGAAATGGACAAAAGATTCACCCTTCATTATCGCCATCGACGGACCCGCGGGCAGCGGGAAAACGACGACGGCCAGGGCGCTTGCGCGTGAACTCGGGTTCATTTACGTGGATACCGGGGCCATGTATCGCGCGGTCGCGCTGTACGTGCGTCGGAAGGGAGTTTCCATGGACGATCGCGAGGCCATCTGCGCCCTGCTGCCGGAAGTGGATATCCGCCTCGAGCGCAAGGGTGGGGAGCAGCACACGCTGCTCGGTGGTGAGAACGTCGAAGCGCATATCCGTACGCAGGAAATGAGCAAGGCCGCGAGTGATATTTCCGCCATTCCCTGTGTGCGTGAAGCGATGGTGGATCTGCAGCGGCGGGCGGGACGCGGGGGCGCAGGCGCGGTGCTCGAGGGACGCGACATCGGTACGGTCGTATTTCCGGATTCACCCTGCAAGGTGTTTCTCGTGGCCGACGCGCGGACACGCGCCGAACGCCGCAAGCTGCAGCTGGAGGAGAAGGGGATATCCGGCGACCTGGCGACGATACAGCGTGAAATCGAGGAACGCGATCGCAACGACGCCGCGCGGGAGCATTCCCCGCTGCGCAAGGCGCCGGATGCGATCGAGGTCGAGACGACGAATACCACCATCGATGAACAGGTTTCGATGATTTTGAGTTTGGTAGGGAAACGTCTCGCTCAATTCCGGAAAGGAAACATGCCATGAATGTACACATCGATCCGACTGCCGGCTTCTGCTGGGGCGTCGTGCGTACCATAGATATAGCGGAGGATGAACTCCGCAGCGGATCC
>JAVVFP010000334.1:0-4043 GCA_032250495.1 Bacteroidota bacterium
CATGTTGAAATCATCCACCGCGACCACCTTGTACTCGTCAAGGTCATACTCGAGACCTGTCTGCTGAACAGCACGGAAATTATCGAGGCCTGCAACATTTCCGTCGACGCCGGGGCCGATTACGTGAAAACCTCCACCGGCTTCAGTACGGGAGGAGCGAGTATCGACACCGTGCGCCTGATGCGCGGGACGGTCGGCGAAACCGCTGGAGTCAAGGCGAGCGGAGGTATTCGCGACCGAGAATCCGCGACCGCCATGGTGGAAGCCGGCGCGAGCAGGATTGGAGCAAGTTCCAGTATAAATATTGTCCGTCTATGATCAGAATCCCGGAGGATAGCATGCCGCATCGCCATTTCCGTACGTATTTCGTCCTTTTCCTGTCTGTTGTCATTCTCGGCGCCTGCAGTTCGAGCGAGGAACTCGAGTCGTCCGGCAATGCCGGACAGGATGACGGAAGTTTCCAGAAAGTGGACCGGGAAGAATCCATCATACCGGAAACGGACGAACCCGTTGAGATCGAGGTGGTCGAGGACGAGGCCGTGTCGGAAGCGGAAGCAGTTCCCGTCCGTACACAGCAGGATGCTGCCGCGCGGCAGGAAAAGCAGGCACCCGCCGTGCAGGAAGTTCCGCCCGCACCCGCACCCACGCCCGTACCCGCACCGGCCGTCGCTCCGCGCAGCGGCGCCATGATGTGGAGCGTCCAGCTCGGGGCCTTCAAGAGTGAATCAGGCGCCTTCGAACTCGTCGATGAACTCAGGAAAAAATTCAACCAGCCCGTCTACAAACGCTATGACGCCGCAACCGGGTATTACAAGGTGACCCTTGGATCTTTCCAGGAGAGGGAACAGGCTGCAGCGTTCAAGGCCGACGTACAGTCTCGCGGGTATCCTGATGCGTTCACCGTGGAGGTGGCCCGCTAAGCCATGCACACCAGTGATTGGACTGCACAGAGAACGATCCCGGTCCTCGCGAGCTTTCTGCTCGCGTGGAGTGTTACTGCGTGTTCATCGGCTGAAGAGGTGACACCGGAACAGAAGAGCAAACCCCTCGCAGAGCATGAAAAGAGCTTCGATCCCGGCGATTACCGGAAAGCGGAAGAGGAGGAGGAGGAGGTGAAGACTCCACCACCTCCGGTGAAGGAAAAGGAGGGGAAGCTGCGATGGGTAGAGCGTATGGAGAAGACGATGGGATACCGCATACAGCTGTTTTCAACCACGAGCATCGACGAGGCACAGGCGCAGGTCGCACGCTACAGGCAACGACTCGATTCCATGCAGGTCGCGGCAGGCAGACTGGACATGACGTTCGATGCCCCTTACTACAAGGTGCGCATGGGTGATTTTCTGCTTCGCCCTCCCGCAGATTCGCTGCGCCGACTGCTGCACGAGCAGGGAATGCAGGAGGCCTGGGTCGTCCGTGACCGCGTCGAGCGAACGATCAGGGTGCAGGAATGAAAAAAGCGTCCTTCGGGACGCCTTTTTTTTTTCGGAGCGGGTCATCGGTTGTGAACCAGAAGCCGGTTCTGCAGCTGCGCACTGATGTCGGCGAAAAATCCGGTGCTGTCGCCTTCGCCGGACAGCTTGCTGCAGTCGATGAGGTCCGGCGATGCAAATACCGTGCTCGCAAGGTATGCTTTGAAACGAATCGTTTTGCTTGCGCCCTTGGAGACGAGCCGGTCGACCGCGGCTTCGAGCGCCCGGAGATCTTTTTCCGGGTACTTCAGCCGCAGGCATACTGCGTGATAGAGGCTCGACTCCACGAGTCCCTGGTTATCTGCTTCGAGTCCCATGCGATAGTTCCTGACGGCGAGCGTAAAAGCAGCATCACTGGTGGTGCCAATATTCAGCGCAGGAGCTTCGGTCACGGACGTGGAGTTCTGGGCAGTAAGCATAGAAGCTGTGAGCAGCAGCGGAAGCAGCATTGTGATGAGCGTTTTCATGATGTCCTCTCTCTATCTCTCGTGTATCGCATTGTTTTCGTTACACTGCAATCTACGGGGAGAACATCTCAGAGTTGTTTCCCGCCGGTCAACAGTTGTCACGAATTGTCACCCCCGGATACGGCGTTACGGGAACGGGGCGTTACGGGAACGGGGCGTTACGGGAACGGGGCGTTACGGGAACGCGGCACTGCTCTCAGGGACGGACCGGAATGATCACGCCGTTCGTTTCCCAGCGGGCACGGACGCGCAGCGTATCCCGCAGCACACCGAAGGGTTCGGGGGGAGTGAACGGCTGCGCGGCGCCCGGGTCAAAACGCTCGTTGGCATTCCTGTCCTGGTAGGCGTCGAGCAGGTAGCGACCTTCGGGAACGCGCGGAAAAGTGTAGGTCCCACTGCTGTCCGCCCTGACTTCGCGCTGCTCACCATCCTTTTTTGCTTCGCGCAGACGTACGACGTGCGACGCCGAGGAATCGTCGGTGCGGATACTGCCGCTGACGGTTCCGAAGCGGTCCTGTATTCCCGTGATAAAGGTGAGGCAGTAGGTGGAATCCGCGACAGGCCGTCCGTACACCGAGTCCTTCAAACTGGCCAGATCGCTGCAGAGGGTATAGGCAGCTTCGTCCATCAATACCGGATGCACACAGCGGAGTTCCGTCGTGGAGAGCCAGACAATATCCAGCGACACTTCCGCTCCTGTTGAATCTGTCAGCTGAAGTGAGGCGCCGCGTGTCATCGGACGGTCGAAGAGAAGCACGAATGCGCTGTCGGGCGCCACGTTGCGGGCGCGCGGCGTGGGGAAGCGGGACGTGATTGTGGGACGCGTGGTGTCCTCTTCGGCAGTCCCGGAGAAGGTCAGCGCGCTGTCAGGCAGGGCGAGCGGGTTTCGTGCGCCGTCTACCAGTGAATCCACGCGAAGCAGAAGTGTTCCGGCAGGCAGTGGACGGCGTGTGAACAGGTCCCATGCATAGCGTTCGCCCGGCGGTGCCAGCACGTCGATAAATGGAATCCTCTCCGCCGTCGCGGAGTCGATCAGATGCAGGAAGTGCAGCGGCAGTGGCTGCGGGTAAACCGTTTCGTTGAATTTGATGCGCAGCCGCCGCGTATTGAGGGGCTCGATCCGCTGTACGCTGGGCCGCGTCGTATCCTCCTTGAAAAGGCGAAAACGCAGTGGCGGCTCCGGCGGAATGCTGTCCCGTACCGTAATATCACCGTACGGGATGCCTATCGCGTCGGTTTCGACATCGTAACGGACGTTGTTGATCTGATCACGCACCGCAAACACGCGATAATTGCCCGGGGTGACGTTATAGAAGCGAAAGGTGCCATCATCGGCACTCATGACGAGGTAATCCGGTCTGTCGGCAGCCGGATCGAGGGTGTCTGCACCGTCAGAAGGGAGCAGGTACGCGAAAATGGAAACGCCGGAAGGATTTTCGTCGAGTATGATTCCGGCGAACGTCCCGCGATCGAGGCTGTCCCCCGTGGAAAACGCGAGATGGAAAGTCTCCGCCATTGCGTTCCCCGCGTTCGCGTCGCGCACCTTCGTTCCCACGGTGATCACGTACGTCCTTTCCGGCTGCAACGTGTCCTGGAACATGATGGTGACATCCTTCCCGGACCATTCATACACCGGCGGAAGCGAGGGAAGGGGAGAGATATGCACCGCTTCCTGGAAGGTCTGTCGTCTGACATACTCGTTGAATTCGAGTGTGACTTCCTGTCCTTTGTAACGTGTACTGCCTGATGGCGGATCGCTTTCGATGATGAAAGGCGCTTCAGTGTCGACAGGACCGCCCTCCGGAGGACGCTGGGAAGCGCAGCCACCGATGAGCAGCAAGACCATCGTCATGCGTATTTTTCTCGCTATGCGCGGAGAGTGGGAATTCATGGGCATGGGAGGCGCCTGTTGTTCATCGTCGCAGTCTGCGATACGCCGCGACGGCGCGGTTGTGTTCCTCGATGGTACGGGAGAAGCGATGTCCACCCTGACCATCAGCGACAAAATAGTAAAAATCGTGTGATTCGGGATAGATCGCCGCGCGTATCGAAGCGGCCCCCGGATTGTTTACCGGTCCGGGAGGCAGGCCGGGGTAGCGGTAGG
>JAVVFP010000335.1:0-4034 GCA_032250495.1 Bacteroidota bacterium
CCGGTAGCGGAAGGCCCAGTGCAAAGGACGCGCGTCGAAAAGGTCGTAAAGATCGTCGCCGTTGAACGTGGAAAGCGCAGGCTTGCCCGACAGCGCCCCCGTCACCAGGCAGAGGGCGAAATGCTCGTCCCTTTCGGCGCGCACGTATTCGAGTTCCGTCAGCGTGAATTCCAGCGTGTCATGCGGCGTTCCCTTCACCACGACATGCAGGTGGTCGTCGCCGAGAATACAGTGCAGGTCGAACCCTTCGCCGATATCGTGCACGGGCATCACCGTCCACCCCCGCTCCTCGAAGGCGGAGATGACAAAATCGCGCGCGACACTTCGCGTACGGGTGTTGACATCCTCGTCCGCGAAAGAAAGCGCGATGGCGGCCAGGTCCTCGTCGTCGATTTCCTCCTCTTCCTCCTCCCCACCGCCATCGTGGTCATGCGCATCGGCGGGATGCTCGTGAAAGGGCATGGAGATGGCTTCGTCGAAGAGCATGGCAGAGCTTTCGCTTACCTCGCGTACGCCGTGGACGGCCTCCTCGTCGATGGCCTCGTCCCCGGCGAATTTCAGCGGCTTGGGCGTTCCGTCACCGCTGAGCAGTCGCAGATCGCCGACCTCTTCCCAGCGCAACTGCCGGGTGAAATACTGCGGCGTGGCAGTCCCCACCTGAGGGATCAAGTACTCCGAGGCGATCTCGACATCCTCTTCCGACAGGTTCTGCGCCGCCTCGTAGGAGTCGAGCACATGCTCGACCACCAGGCGTGCGACGAGAAGGAACTGTCCGTCGTAGGCGCTGATCACGTACACGACGTCTCCGCCGGCGATACCCGCCGCGGCGAAACCTTCCCCCGCGAGGTGACTGAGCGCTTCACCACTGACTCCCGCGCGGTAACGCTCCTCGCAATAGGTATCGGACCAGAAAACTGTAAAATAGCGGGGCATGAGCTTTCACATATCATGGGACAGGAGAAGGGTCCGGCAGACCCGGATCATTAATATACGCAAAGCCTGCGCAATCTTGCCTTTATTCCATCCGTTTTCTATTATCCGTGTACGACATCCGGCGACACATGACTTCTCCCGCGCCTGCCCGTCCTCCCCGCAGAGGTGCGGGCGCGAGAGCATACTCCCAAAGGCATTCCCACCCACTGAATACAGGAGGATCCCATGCCCGCAAGACGTCTCAAGGAGTATCTCAACAGGGAAGGCGTGCGCTATGTGACCATTGTGCATTCCCCTGCCTACACCGCGCAGGAGATCGCCGCCATGGCGCACATTCCCGGAAAGAACATCGCGAAAACAGTCGTCGTGAAAATCGACGGGAAAATGGCGCTGGCCGTGGTTCCCGCATCTTATTCCGTGGACTTCGACATGCTGCAGGGTGCCATCGGGGCGGACAAGGTGGAACTGGCGCGCGAGAACGAGTTTAAAGGACAGTTCCCCGACTGCGAACTCGGCGCCATGCCCCCGTTCGGCAACCTCTATGACATGGAAGTGTTCGTCGCGCGCAGCCTGGCGGAGGACGATGATATCGCCTTCAATGCCTGCTCGCATCACGAACTGATCAAACTCCCCTACAAGGAGTTCGAACGACTGGTGAAACCGCATGTCATCACGTTTTCCGTGCATGCCTGACACACGAGGCATGCCGAATATTCGCTGCATGCAGATGAGCCCTTCATGTGAGGCCGACACCCGAGGAAAACGGGTATCGGCCTCCTTATTAAGGGGGACATTCCTTCCTTCTCTCGCACATTTTTTACAAATAGGGAAGCAATTCCTCTTGACAACACGGATTTAATTCCTTATTGTAGGGACGCAACGCATCAACCGTTCGCCTGAAGTGAGTGTATTCCGGTGCCGCAGCATGAATTGACATGACGGCATCCCCCTGTGTCTATTGTCTTGCCCGGCTTCGCCGGCCGGGCGGACAGTGCAGGATTTCGTGATTCCGTGATTTGCGCCTGTGCGCATGACGCCGCCGTCGCGGCGATGACAATGTCCTTTCAGGGGGCGCTCTCCCCTGTCCTGAAAGGGGCATGGTGACGCACGCATGGCGATCTCCACATTGCGCGACGTGCGGGATTCGCTGCCGAATACAAGAGAACCCCGAAGGGTGATTGCGCCTCATCATCCCATCGGAAGCTGACGAAACAGAGGCTGGCGGAAGCAAGGAGTGATGGTTCGAGGGCTTCCTGATCCCCGCTTCCGCCGCCTCTGTGATCGTCAGCACAGGCGGGGAAATCGCCCGCCGCCATTGCCCGGGAGCGTGCGGCGGCCGTATTTTACGGCTTTCACCCCACAGCGGACCGCACATGAAAACACTGCTTCTCGCCTGCCTGCTCCTTCTCCCCCTCGCCGCGTGCAGCGACGACGACGGCGGCGGCACCGCACCGGTGACGTATTTCCGTCTAACCATCACCAACAAGACAGCGAACGGCTACCAGCTCTTCCAGTCCCCTGTCCCGGACCGTGCGGGTTTTATCCGCACCGGCTACGTGCTTTCCAACGTGAATTACCGCATCACGCAGTTGGAAGCGGGCGTGGCGCATACCTTCCGCCTCGTCCCTGACGGCGGGGACGCGGAGGATTTCCTCTTCGAAAAAATCGTAACGTCGGACGGTCCCGACCAGACCTGGGTGGTCTACTGAGAGTCCGTCACGCCGCTTACGCGGTGGTGTTCCCTTCTTCTTCTTCCTCCTCCTCCTCGAATTCCTCACCGGCGTCGCCCGCGTACCAGAAGCCCCACTGCAGGGGACGGTACATGAAATCGTCGAGCAGGGCGTCGGGATCGAAAATCGAAAGTTCGGCGCCGTCGCTGCCCGGATTCGTCACCACGCACACCAGCGCATCCTCATCTTCCGTTGCCGCGGCCAGGTCGGCGTCGGCGATCAGGAAGCGCAGCTCGTCCTGCGGTGTGGCGAATACCAGCACGTGATACTCTTCATCGTCCTTCGTACAGCGGAAATCGTAATAGCTGTCGCTGTCGTCCGGCGTCTCCACGCTGTATCCCTCGCCCTGGAAATAATCCACCACGATGGTATTGGCCGCATCCATGACCTCGGAAAACTGCTCGGCGTCCGCGAAATCGGTTGCGATTGCCGACAGCTCCTCGTCGGTCAGGTCGTCCTCGTCCTCATCCTCATCGAAATCGTCGTCGTAATCCACCGCGTCGAGTTCGTACAGCGGCGCATCGACTTCGTCGCTTTCATCTTCCCCTTCTCCGATCAGCTCCTCGAAATCCTCGGCGAGGAAGTCGTCCAGCAGCTTCGCCGAGGCCTCGGTCAGCTCACGCACTTCGCGCAGGGCCTTCGAGTCGAGCGCATCCTCCTCCATCATCGGCAGCGGCATTTCCGTACCGTCGGCCGTGCGCAGGCGCAACTGCGTCGTCAGGTCCCAGGGCAGCTGGCGGGAGAAATACATCGGTGTCGCCGTGCCCTTCGCCGCGATGGCGTGTTCGGGCATTTCCCAGGCGGCCTCGCCGAGCAGCGCGCGCGCGTCGTCATACGAGGTCAGGACGCGATCCACCTTCATGCGTCCCACCACAAACAGTGTTCCCACCACCACGTTGATGCCGTAAAGCGTGTCCCCCGCCGCGACGCCGCCGCGCGTGAGCATACAGCCCGGCGCCGCCGCAAAGGGCTTGCCCGAGTCGTCGTTGCCGTAATGCCATTCGCAGATGTCGGAGGACAGGTAGAGAGTGAATGCGCGTGCCATGAGGAGCTCCTGTGGAGAAATGATGGGAAAGCAGGCGGACGCAAGGCGCGCCGCTGTCGTAACATACGGTATTTCGGTCGGATTTACCGGTCGAGGTACTGGATGTAGCGCGTGGCGAAGATTTCCTGCGTGTCGTCGGGTTTCTGAATGCCGACGTCGAGGCGATGTTCGCCGAACGGCACGCCGGAAAGGGAGTGCGTGACGCGGATGCTCTCGTTGCCGGCGACGCTGTGGTAGTAAAGAGATCCCTGGAAGCGGTAGAATATTTTCTTTTCCCGGGCCGGATCAAGATCGCCGACCTCGATCACAAGGTCGCTGCCCGTGCG
>JAVVFP010000336.1:0-4032 GCA_032250495.1 Bacteroidota bacterium
GTAGGCGATACCCATGAGTTCGTCGCCCACGAGTATCGCGATATTCTCATCCCACTTCCGATGCACGGTCTGTCGTCCCCGTCGCGTGTCGGCGCGGTCCATGATGTCGTCGTGCACGAGGGTGAAGTTGTGCAGGATTTCGACCGCGACACCGGCGTCGACGGCGTCCAGGGGATCGCCGCCCGCGGCCTGGCATGCGAGCATGACGAGCACGGGCCTGATGCGCTTTCCTCCTCCGCCGAGCACGTAGCGGGCGGGCTCATACATCGTGACCGGTTCGTCCCTGTCGATGACCGATGCGAGTCGCTGGTCGATGATTTTCCGGTATTCGTCGTAACGCTGATAAAAAGTGTGCATCGCTCAGGATTCATTGCGTTTGGTGATGGGTTTACAGCGAAGTTGGCTGATATCGCGAGCGCCGGTCAGGAACATCACGCCGACGAGGTCCCGTTTCCAGCCGCAGAGCCGTTTCCGGAGGGCGTCGACTCCCTCGTTCATGAGCGCCGTGAGCAGCGGTCGTGCCGCCCCGGCGAGTTCCGCGCCCAGTGCGAGTGTTTTCGCGATCATGACACCGTCGGTGATCCCTCCCGAGGCGATCACATGCATGTCACGCGGACGGTTCACCCGCAGCTGCTCGAGGGCCTCGGCGGTGGAGATCCCCCAGTCCCAGAATGCCGGTGACACTTCGCAGCCGTCCTCGCGTCGCAGCATTTCCACGCCCGCCCAGCTCGTTCCGCCGGCCCCGGCGATGTCGATCCACTGCACACCGGCTTCGTGGGCGCGCATGGCGGACTCGCGGGAGATGCCGGCACCGACTTCCTTGAGTATGACCGGGACATCGAGCGAGCGGACCAGCATGGCGAGGCCGTCGAGCACGCCACGGAAGCGCGCCTCCCCTTCCGGCTGCAGGAATTCCTGCAGGGGATTCGTGTGTACGACCAGCGCATCCGCCTCGATCAGTTCGACCAGGTACTGCGCGGGACGCGCGTCTTCCATCGCGGCGACCTCGACAGCCCCGATATTTGCGAGTACGGGGATGGTGGGGGCGTTGCGACGGAGGATGCGGTACGACTCGTGATAGGTTTCGCTTTCGAGCGCCTGGCGCATGCTGCCGGCACCGATGGCCAGGCGCAGGTCCTCGGCAGCCTCGGCGAGCAGTCCGTTGATGCGTTCCGCCTCGTCATAGCCGCCTGTCATGCCGGTGATGAGCAGGGGAAAAGACAGGCGTCGACCGAGGAAGGACACCGACGGATCGATGTCCTCGGAGTTCAGCTCCGGAAGGGCATTATGCGCAAACTCCCAGCGCTCAAGTCCATTGGATTTCTCACGGAACGAGACCTGCTCGTTCACGCAGAGATCAACATGGTCTTTCTTGCGCGATGAAGTCTGGGACATGGGCTGGATACTCCGGAACGCCACGGTTTCGCCCCCGTTACGAGGCGGCGGGCGGTTGTTTTCTGGACGTTAAAGTACAAAAGAAATGGGTGAGATCACATATCGGAGGAGACGCGCGGAAAGGGGTGATGAAGCGCAGGACCCCGCCGGGGCGGGGTCCTGCACAACCGGTCTGATAATGGATGCCGTCCGCTCAGCGCAGCGCAACCGCCTGGGCTTTCCGGAACTTAGAAAGTCCGTCGCTGAGAAAACGCACGAATTCCTGCGGTTTTCTCGTCAGACCCGGGAAGGCGTTGATCTTCTCCCCGTCCGGCATCAATGTCACATACAGAGGCAGGGCGACGGTTCCGAAACGTGCTTCCTGGAATTCGCGATTGCGGTCGTAGACTTCACCCTGTCCGTCCGTGTACAGCCGCACGAGGATGAAATCCTTGAACAGCTCCCTGACATCGCTGCGTGGAAAGATGTTCGACTCCATCCATCGGCAGTTCGTGCAGGCGAAACCCGTGAAATCCAGGAACACGGGCTTCGATTGCTCCTGCGCGGCCACGAGGGCGCTCTCGAAATCCGAGTACCACTGCTCCTTCTCCCCTTCGGCAGGTCCATGGCTCTGAATGGCCCCCATGCTGACCGACCCCAGACCCGCGGCCTGTATGGTCTCCTGGTAATGCATCGGGGGAAGGAAGGCGTCGAGTTCCCCGAGCGGCCTGTCGTGGAGACCGGTGTAGAGGTAGACGGAAATTCCGAGGAAGAAAACGGACCAGAGCAGCCGCATGACACCGACTTTTTCGACGGGACTGTCATGCGGGAGCCGCACCTTGCCGAGCAGGTAGACGGTGATCATGATACCGATACCGACCCAGAAACTCAGGAAGAGGTCGCGGCTCAGCACGCCGATCCCCCAGATCAGATCGACGTTGGAGATGAATTTCATCGCAGCGGCGAGTTCGAGAAAGCCCATGACCACTTTGACGGAATTGAGCCAGCCGCCACTCTTCGGCATGGATTTGAGCCAGGACGGGAAGAGGGCGAGCAGAAAGAACGGCAGGGCGAAAACGCTTGAAAAGGCCAGCATGCCCACGATGGACCACCATATCTCCCCTTTCGCCGCGGCGACCATGACGGTTCCGACGAAGGGCACGGTGCAGGTGAAACTGGTCAGCGTGAAGGTCAGACCCATCAGCAGGAGGCTCGCGATTCCCCGGCCGCTGCCCGAGGCAACGGTCAGCTTCGTGAGAATGCCCGAGGGGACCACGATTTCGAAGAGCCCGAAAAGATTGAGTGCGAAAACGATGAATACCAGGGCGATGAGAATATTCATCCAGGGATTCGCCGCGAACTGGTTTATTCCCGACGCCCCGAACAGCAGGGCCAGCAATATCCCCAGTCCCGTGAACGTGAAGATGATGCCGAAGGAATAGATCAGTGCATCGCGAACGGACTCGAAACGCGTCGCCGCTTCACGCTTGGTGAAGAAGCTGACCGTGATCGGAATCATCGGAAATACGCAGGGCGTGAGCAGGGCGAGCGCGCCGACAGACATGGCGAGGCCGATATAGGCCCACAGTCCCTCTTCCTTGGCCCTTTCGACGTCACGCTCATCCCCGTAGCCAAGGGATTCTTCTTCGCCGTCCGCCGCCTCGGACGCTTCGTCCGCGGCAGCGGCGTCTTCATCAACGGACGCCGTAACATCCTCCACCGCCACTTCTTCTTCCCCGTCCTGCGCCTGCGTCATCGCCTCGTCCGCCACCGCTGCAGCCGCCTCCCCTGCCTCGATGGTGATCTCGAACGGAAGCTCCACGGTGTTGGGAGGAAGACACAGGCGGTCGTTGCAGGCCATGAAGGTCACTTCCACGACCACTTTCTGCCTGCCGGACTTCGCCGAGGCTTTCACCTTCCCCGTCAGCGTGAACGTGACGTCCTCGTCGAAATACTCGGTGTCGACGCCGAAGGCTTCGTCATACTTGACCACGGGCTTCGGCTGCCTGACCTTCCCCGTGCGCGCGAGTGGAGCGTCCGCGGCGAAATCGATCTCCGTGGGCACCGGCCCCTCCTCCATCGGCGTGACGGAGTAGACATGCCAGTTGTCGTTGAGTTTGGCGGTCACCCTGATCTCGACAGTGCCGCCCGCCTTGACGGTGGGACTCGCCGGACGTACCGACCACTTCGCGGCCTCCTGCGCTTGCAGCGCGGAAGCGGAGAAGAGCATGAGGACGAGGAGGGGGAAAGTAAGGAGATGTTTCATAATGATTGCGGTCTATTAAAGGATATGAATCTCACGATCAGGAAAAATACGAAGTTTCGCCGCCAGCGACAATGAGCAAAGCACGTCACCTCCGGTAAGATGCAGCCGACAGCGATATGATTCAAATTTGAAGCATGCAAAAAGTCCTCCCTGCATACGCCGGGAAAATCGCATCGCAGGTCTTTTCAGGCAGCGATCGTTCGGCGCTAAGGGCGCTGGGGAGGTCAGTAGCGCAGGCGGCCGGAATCGGAACCGCGCTTTTCGAGCTTGATGTCCTGCAGCTGCGGGGATTTGAGGCGCAGAACGAAGAAAAAGCTGCGGCGTGGTCCGGCGGGCTGCCACTGGAAATTCATCTCCCAGCAGTGCAGGTCCTTGCGGATGTTGATCTGCGG
>JAVVFP010000337.1:0-4028 GCA_032250495.1 Bacteroidota bacterium
CGGCGAGACGTAATCGTTGTCGACGATTTCCATGCCGTCGAAAAGCACGTCCAGCTCCGGCGCGGCCCCGTCGCGTCCCACGGCGAAGCGCTGCGTATAGACATTGTTCGCGCCGTGATATTCCGCGTCCCCTGCCGCAGGGATGATGCTCAGCTCGTAGCGCTCCGTGCCGCGCAGTCCCGCCGTCGGCAGTGAAAATTCCATCTCCGCCGGCGTCTCACGATCCGCCGCGAGCGACGGCAGCGCCTGCGTCACGGCGACCTGCGAGCCCGGCACGGACAGGCGCATGCGCCAGCCCTCGGTCGCGCGACGACCCGCGTTGTACACCGCGGCGTGCACGGTGATATGCTGTCCCTCTTCGACGGAATCGGCATCGCTGCTGACCACCTGCGAGGTGATGCCGGTCTCGGGGAAGCGCGAGGTGTAGCCGAGGCGCAGGCTGCGCACGACCGGACTCCCCGCTCCCTGCGGATCGCGCAGCGTGCCGCGCAGGCGCAGGAAGGCCGACGGCAGCGCGGCGGGCAGCGCGATATCCGTGCCCGGGGCGAGGTCGGCATAGGAAGCGACGACGCTGTCGCCGGTGGTGGTGAGCGCGATGAGATCCATGTCCACTCCCGAACCCGCGGCGCCGGTGGCGCCGTCCCAGCGAAGGGACTGCAGTGCGGTGACCGGACCGATGACCGGCGTGGTGAAGCTGCCGCGCGTGGCCCGCACGGTAATGGTGTCGCGCACGGCGGCCGTGCCCAGCACGAAATGCTGGTCCGTAGCTGTCGCGGGCGCCGCACGGCGTCCGATGAGCACGTAGGAGTCGCGGTAACCCACGCTGTCGATGACCGTGGCGCCGAAGCGTTTGAGTTCCGCGCGCAGTTCCGGGGTGATGTTCGTGCCGTCGACGCTCGAGGGGGGGAAGCCGTTGGCGTCGTCCTCGATGCCGAGCAGCAGGGTGTGATCGTCGGGCACGGACTGCAGGAAGGCGATCATGCGCGCCGCTTCGTCCCGCCCGCTGTACGTGTCGAAAGTCAGCGAGTCGGTGATGCGTCCGAAGACGGGCTCGACCACAGCGACGTTGAAGCCGCGGCTCGCCCCGCGGTTCGCGGCATAAAAGCGCGCATCTCCCACGTTGATGGTCGCATGCTTGATCGGACCGTTGAAGCCCCCGGACACCGCCTCCAGCGGCAGCCGGCGGTCGCCCAGGCGCACCCCGCCGTTGCCGGTGAACTCCAGGGCGTCCACCGCGGTCACGGCGAACTGCGCGTCCTCGCTCTGCTGCCAGCGCTCGTCCTGCACCGCTTCGTTGGTGAGGGTAAAAGAACGTGTGGCGGACCAGCGTTCGGGGCCGTCGTCGGTCACGATGCGCGCGCGCCAGTAATACACGCCCTCCGCCTGCGGACGATCGACGGCGAAGGCGGTGTACACCGGACCGGGATCCTCACGCAACAGCTGACGTCCTGCGCTGAACTGCGCATCCGCGGCGTATTCGAGTTCGACGCGGGGATTCAGGGCGGCGTCGGGGAGAAAGGTCGGATTGGCGACGAGAAATTCATACACCTCCCCGCTGCGCGTGAGCGCGGCCCTGTCGAGCGGGAAGATCTGCGTCAGTCCCCGCGGCAGCACGTTGAGCTGCGCCGTGGCGACGTTGTTGCTTTCGTCGCGTTCGATGACCTCATAGGCGGCGTCCACTTCCACGGTGATGTCCACCGGACCGTCCACTCCCGCAAAGTCATATTCCCAGGCCATTTCCAGCGTGTCGATGGCCCAGGGCGCCACCCGGCGGCGCTCGGTGAACACCGGCGTCTCGCCGCGCGCGACGGTGAGCAGTACGTCCACGCTGTCGGACATGCACAGGCCGTAATTGCGCAGGCGGGTGAAGATCTGCGTACGCGTTTGCTCGCTGACGATGGTCGGTACGGTGCGGATTTCCTCCGCTTGTACGGCCAGTTCGGGCGTGCGCGCCAGCGGTACGCGTGTGGCGGGATCGCCGAGTATGCAGAGCTGATTGACCGTATGCACCACGCCCGGCGGGAGTCCGCCATAGACACGTATGAGATTCCGCTTCCCGAGCATCGACAGCTCCCCGTAGTTCCGTATGCTGCTGTCGAGCAGGGCGCGGAACATGCCATCGCTCACGTAGAAGTCGTAGTTGATCTCGCCGAGTCCGGACGTGCCATAGGCCACCACGGCCCCGTTCTGCGGCGAATTGACGAAGCGCTCGTTGAGTCCCGTCTCGAAGGGCTCGGCGAAATGCGCGGTGTTGCAGGACATGGTGACGAAGAACAGGTACTTGTCGACGTTGTCGAAAATATCCGGGCGCTCGATGCCCACGTCGATCACGCGCGTCCCGCCGTGTCCCGCGAAGAAAAACCAGGAGACGCCGCGGTTTACTTCGGAGATCAGCGTGTCGAGATCGTCATAGCTGACAAGGTCGAGCGTCTTTTTCGTAATCAGCCGCGGTTCGATGCAGTGCGGGCGGGCACGACCTTCGATCAGTGATTCGGCGAAGCCCTTGAGTATGGCCTGCTCGAAGGGATTCTCCCCGCCGACGGAGAACAAGTAGCGGTTGTCCCAGGGCTGCGGCGGCGATCCCTCGTAGGCGATGATCTTGTCGATCACCGCGTCCGCCGACGCCGGGGTTTCCGCGGGAATGCGTCCCACGGCCATGTAGGGATACGGGTCGTGTA
Organism: Bacteroidota bacterium; assembly: GCA_032250495.1. Classification (GTDB taxonomy): domain Bacteria; phylum Bacteroidota; class Ignavibacteria; order SZUA-365; family SZUA-365; genus BM516. The sequence continues at coordinate 2,679 of JAVVFP010000337.1, forward strand.
CCCCCTGCGTGAAATGCACGTAGTAATTGTCGCTGACCGGATTGCCATAGGCCGGCACGTAATCCACCTTCGACGCCGACGGCGTGACCTGCCGCGCATCCCAGCTGGCGTCGCCGATAATCGTCAGGAAGCGCGGCGCGGGCGTCTGCCAGTTGCGCCAGGCGTTTTCGGTGAAGCGGCGGATGGCGACCGGCTCCTTGTGCCCGTAGTTGAACTCGTTGTACAGGTCTTCCACATCCGCCACCAGTGTCGCGTAGCCGTCGGCCTGCTGCCTGTAGGATGCCAGGCGTTCGGCCTGCGCGCGGAAATTCCGATGCGTGACGACGAGATAATCCGCCTGCTGTCCGCTTTCCGCGTAGCCCTGTATGGTGACGGCGGCGATCGACGCCGGCGAGAGCAGCGCGGCGGGATCGTAAAGATGATAACGTCCGCTGCTGTCGAGCGCCATGCGCACGCGTCCCCCGCCGGTCTCCATTCCCGTCAGCCTCGCGCCCGTGCGGAGATTGACGCCTGCGAAGCGGGAAGAGAAGTCCGGCATGTCCACCAGCGCAGTCGCGGGCACTGCGGCTCCCGGAAAGCGCGCGGCGGGATCGAGGTCCACCGCTCCCGCGGATGTGGAAAGCGCGGAGGCGTAGTGCAGTTCAGCGTAGTCGAGGTAGAAGCGTTCGATGCTGCAGGTGGGATTTTCCGGGGGACATTGTACGAGTCCGACGCTGAGCACCGTCAGGCGGTTGTCCTCGCCACGCAGCAGTCCTGCGGGAACGTCGTACTCCGCCGCGATCACATCGCGCGAGGGCACACGGGTTTCCCCGAGCACCGTGCCGTTGAGCGTGACGCGCATGAGACTGGTGTCGCGCGAGGAGCCGCGCACGCGCACCAGCATACGCGCCGTGGCGCTTGCGGGCGCGTTGAGGGAAAAGACGGTGCTGATAGAGTCTTTTTTCAGCAGGTAGCCCCAGATCCAGTCCTCCCCCGGCACCTTGCGCGTGAAAGGCATGTCGCTGTATTCGAAATCCCCGCGGTGATAGTCGTGCTCCTCTTCGAGATGCGCGAGCAGCGGCAGCGCCGTCACCGGCGTCGCGCCGGGATGCGCCGCAGGCGCGACGTTTTCCTCGCCGAAACGCAGTCCTGCGTCCCCGCCCCACTGCAGGAGATAGACATTGTCCGTCATCCATTCGTCGTAAAAGCGGCCGTCCTCTCCCCCGTTGCGCACGGCATGAAATATCAGCGCGTCGCCCGCATCCAGGCGGCCGTCCCCGCCATCGCGCACTTCCATCGGCTGCTCGATGCCCATCAGGGTAAGACGCAGCGTGGCGGGATCGATGAGCGAGGGATCGACGCCTGCGGCGG
>JAVVFP010000338.1:0-3973 GCA_032250495.1 Bacteroidota bacterium
GACTGAGCAATCCCGAAGCCGCCGATCCCTTGGCGCGTCCCGCCAGGAGCACCCGTTACATCGTGACCGTCACCGATGCGCTCGGCTGCGTCGGCCGGGATTCCGTCATGCTGCAGGTGTATCCCGGCGTGGCCGTCGAAAGCGGCGACGCGCTGACCGCGTGCGCCGATGCACCCGTGCGCCTGCCCGCGGCGGTCACCGGGGGACAGGCGCCGTACCGGTATTCCTGGAGTCCAGCGGCCGGTCTGGACAATCCTTCCCTGCAGTCCCCACTGCTGCTCCCACGCAGCAACGCGACCTATGTCGTGACCGTGACCGATGCCAACGGCTGCATCGCCCGCGACACGCTCGCAGTGTCCGTGCACCGGCCGCCCGTGGTGGACGCCGGGGACGACCTCACGCTCTGCGGCGGCGGGGAAGGGAAACTCTCCGCCCGTGTCAGCGGCGGGAAAAAACCGTATTCATATGCATGGACGCCGCGCGAGGGACTCTCCTCGGCCGCGGTACTTTCGCCCGAGGTTCGTCCCGTCCGCAGCGGCATGTACGTCCTGACCGTCACCGACGCCAACGGTTGCGTCGTGCGTGACTCCACCACGGTGTTCGTGCATCCCCGGCCGACGCTCGCCGTCGCCGCCGAGGTCGACGGCTGTGAAGGAGGAGAGGTGCAGATCGGCGCGGAAGCAGTGGGAGGGAGCGCGCCGTACCGCTACCGCTGGTCACCAGCCGGAGGCCTCAGCGACGCCTCCGTCCCGGCCCCGATGGCGGCACCGAAACGCAACACGACGTACACGGTGACGGTGACCGACGCCAATGGCTGCCAGGTGGAAGCCGCGGTGCGCGTCAACGTGCAGCCGCGTCCTTCGCTGCGACTCAGGGACCGCGAGCGCATATGCCTCGGTGCTTCCGTACAGCTGAAACCGACCGTGCGCGGCGGCAAGCCGCCGTACCGCTACACCTGGTCCCCCGCGACGGGACTCTCCGCGGCGGACGTCGCCGAGCCGGTGGCATCGCCCACGACACCGGTCACCTACACGCTGCGCGTCAGCGATGCCCGTGGCTGTGCGGTCGAGGGAACGGTGGACGTTGATGTGCTGGCTCCGCCCGTGGTAAACGCGGGCGAGGACGTGACGTTCTGCGAAGGAACGGCGTTGACTTTCGATGCCCGCGTCAGCGGCGGCACCCCACCGTACAGTACGGTATGGAGTCCGAGTGCCGGTCTGAACAGTGTCCGGCGCCTCGATCCGACGGTGCGCACGACGGTTTCTCGCGTGTACACGATAACGGTGACCGACCGGAACGGCTGCATCGCCACCGACGAGATCGCGGTGCGTGTCGCCGCCCCGCCGCGTGCCAGGGCGGGTGAGGACGTGACGCTCTGTGCGGGCGCATCCGCCGTGCTCAGTGGGTCCGCCGCGGGCGGAACTCCCCCGTACCGTTACAGCTGGACGCCCGCGACGGGCCTGAGCGATCCCGCTTCCGCGACACCCGCGGTGCAGGTCACACAGACCACGCGGTACACGCTCACCGTCACCGACGCCGGCGGCTGCACATCCACCGACGAGGTGACCGTGGCCGTACAGTCCGCACCGAAAATCACCGCTCCACGGGAGCTGACGATATGCCGCAACCAGGGTCGCCGCATCGAAGTGTCCGCCGGCGGGGGACGCGGACCGTACCGGTATGAATGGACACCGCTGGCCGGACTCAGCGACGGCGCGAGCGCTTCCCCGGTGGCGAATCCGATACAGACCACGACATACACGGTCGCGGTGACGGATGCCAACGGCTGCCGATCGTTCGCCACGGTCACCGTCACCGTGCTGCCATGCAACGGCAGCGATGCGGGAGAGGACGCGGTGATGTGCGACGGCGGGGAGGTGCGACTCGGTCCGACGGCCGTCGACACGCTGTACGGGGCGCGGTACAGCTGGACGCCGGTCACGGGACTGAGCTCAGCCCTCGCGCCCAATCCCGTCGCACGTCCTTCGCAGAGCACGCGCTACGTGATGAGCAAGACCAACCGCTACGACTGCGTCAGCATGGATACCGTCCTGGTGACCGTGCATCCACGTCCGATAGTGCGTGCGGGCGAGGACCTGCTGCTCTGTCCGGGAGCGACGGCGGAAATCACACCGGAGGTGACGGGCGGCACGCCGCCCTACTCTTTTCGCTGGGAACCGGAGGAAGGACTCGATCACGCGGATGCGCGACGCGTGCGCGTGGTCCCGGACGGGACACGCAGTTACCGGCTGACCGTGACCGATGCGAACGGCTGCAGCGCCATGGATTCGCTGCGGCTTCGCGTATCCGACCCCATCGTCATGGACCTCGAACGGCGTCCGGTCGTCTGCCAGGGCAGTGAAATAGCCATCGGCGGAAGAGTACGCGGCGGAGTCGCTCCTTACAAAATAACATGGAGTCCGGCAAGCGGACTGAGCGACCGTACGTCACCGCTGCCCGCGCTCACCGCCACCGCCTCCGCGCGCTACACCGTCACAGTCACCGATGCCAACGGCTGCCACTACGCCGACACCGTGCACTTGGCCGTGCGTCCCGCTCCGGTGGCCGCCGTACTCCAGCGACTCGACACGCTGATCGCCGCTCCCGCGGCCCGTTTCCAGTGGCTGCGCGACGGCACTCCCTTGCCGGAAGCGACCGGGCGCATGCTGATCGTGGAGCGGGACGGCCGCTACACCGTGCGCACGAGCGACGAGGAAGGCTGCAGCGCGGAGTCGCGTCCCGTACGCATCGCGTTCGCCTCGGCGACGATGGAACTGCCTTCGCTGCGCGCGGGGACCGGGGACACCGTCGACATCGCGCTGCGCCTTACGGCGTCCCGTGGCCTGCAGGATGCCGCTGCGGACACCCTCCTGGCGTATCTGCCGGTGAAAAAAAAAAGCATGCGCGTGATTTCCGGGGGAACGGTGCTGTCTGATGACAGGGGAGGCGAAATGATCCGCATTCCCGGGCGCTACCGCAAAGGGGAAAAGACGCTGGCCGTACTCCGTGTCGTCATCGAACAGGACAACGGGGTCATTCCGCTCGAGCTCGCCTCGGTGCGCTGGCTCAACGGTCTCGTCCGCAGTATCCGGCAGGACGGAAAAATACGTTTGCAATAGTGCCCCTTCCTTGCGTAGACTCTTGTGCAACCCTTTACCTGGTCTGAGGTGCTTCCGTGAATCGACGCCTGCTAATTCCGCTGTTTCTCATCGCCTGTGCCATGCCGCTCGTGGCGCAGACGGACACCGGGAACGAAGCGCGCAACCATCGCTTCGGCATTTTCGGTGATTACGCCCTGAACTACCATACCGCGGATTTCCAACGTCTGCCCGGTGTTCCCAACTGCTGTCCCCGCTTCGAGGAAGGCGACGGCAGCGGTTTCATGCTCGGTGTACTCTACGAACTGCCCCTCGCCTCGCGGCTCGACCTGCTCGTCCGTCTCGGCTACGTCGATTACAGCGGCACGCTCACCGCGCAGGAAAAGGAAATGCTCTTCGTTTCACCATCCTATTACGAGGGTACGTTCGAACACACGGTGGACGCCTCGCTCGCGGCCATCGCACTCGAACCGATGGTCGCCTACCGCGTCGCCGGGGATTTTTCGCTGCTGGGCGGCCTGCAGATCGGACTCGTCACGACGGCGGAGTACGAGCAGGTGGAAACCATCATCGATCCCGCCGACAGGGGGGTGTTCGTCGACACGCAGCAACGGACGCGGAATTTTTCGCAGGGGGAGATTCCCGAAGCGTCTTCGCTTGCCGCCTTCCTGGTCGGCGGCGCCCGTTATGAAGTGCCGATGAACGAGTCCGGCACGCTTTTCGCCGCACCGGAGGCGCTGTATTCCCTCGGACTCACGCAGGTTGTCTCGGACCTGGACTGGTCGGTCAATACCTTCCGCATCGGTGTCAGCCTGCTGTACCGTCCCTCGGCCCCGAAAGAGGAAGCTGCGCCCCCACCGCCTCCCCCGCCACCG
>JAVVFP010000339.1:0-3962 GCA_032250495.1 Bacteroidota bacterium
CGCTGTCGGTCGAGCCCATCGGGCGGCGCTCCGGAGCGTCTCCGTGCTGATCACGGGATGGCAGGCGTATGAAAGTGCGCGGTCGGCCCTCGAGGAAGTCACGTTCCAGCGTCTGACCGCAATTCGCGAATCCAAGCGGCGGCAGATCGAATATTATTTCGAGCAGGTGCGCAGCGACGCCATCAACCGCTCCGGAGACCCGGAGGTGGTCGCCATGGCGAAGTCACTGATCCGCCGCTTCTCCTCACTGCGCGACCGGGACGCGATGCGCGCACTGCTGCTCGGATCCGCGGCGCAGCACGCGCCCGTCCCTCTCACCTCCGCACCTGCAGGAAATACCCTTTCGGGAAATACCCTTTCGGGGAATACCCTTTCGGGAAATACCCTTTCGGGGAATACCCTTTCGGGGAATTATCTTCGCGACATCGCGTCCGCCGACACACTTTTCCTGCCCTATATGCGGCAGCGGGGCTATTACGACATCTTCATCGTGGACGCCCTCAGCGGCGACATCGTCTATACCGTCAAGCGAGAGGCGGACTTCGCGACCAGCCTGCGCAGCGGGCCGTATCACCGGACCAATATCGCCGAAGTGTTCCGCAGCGCGGCGTCCGCGCGTGACCGTTCCTTCGCCCGTTTCGTGGATTTCCAGCCCTACGCCCCATCCGCCGACGCACCCGCCTCCTTCGTCGCGTCCCCTGTCATGGATGGCTCCCGCGCCGTGGCCGTACTCATATTCCAGATGTCCATCGACGACATCAACGCGGTGATGACCGAGTACGGGAACTGGGAGCGCGAAGGACTCGGGGAGAGCGGTGAGACCTACATCGTGGGAACCGACTACCGCATGCGCAACGACTCGCGCTTCTTCATCGAGCAGCCGGAGGAATACACCAGTATGCTCCGCGGTCTCGGGACGCCCGACAGCGTGGTGCGCGCCATCGTCACGCATCACACCTCCGTGCTGCTTCAGGATGTGCGTACCGAGGCTACGGAAGCCGCACTGCGGGGACAGACAGATACGCGCATCGTGCGTGATTACCGCGGCATGCGCGTGCTCAGTTCCTTCGCCCCGCTGCATATCGCCGGCCTGCGCTGGGTGCTGCTCTCGGAAATCGATGAAAAGGAGGCGTTCCGTTCCGTCTACGAGCTGCGTGAGCAGCTGATACTCAGCGGACTGCTCATCCTGCTGCTCGCCGTCAGTCTCGGCTTCCTTATTTCGCAGACCATCGCGCGTCCCATTCGCACGCTGACCGACGCCGCGGAGCAATTCGGCAGGGGCGCGCTCGACAGGCGCGCAGTGGTACGGTCACAGGATGAGATCGGTATACTCGCGGAAACCTTCAACACCATGGCCGACAAGATCCGCTTCCATACCTCGAGACTGGAAGACGAGATCGGCGAACGCCGGCGGGCGGAGGAGCGCCTGCAGCGTTCGCAGGAACAGTTCCGCAACCTTTCGCGTCACCTGCAGAGCGTGCGGGAAGAGGAGCGCAAGGGCGTCGCCCGTGAAATTCACGACGAGCTCGGTCAGCGCCTGACCTCGCTCAAGCTGCATCTCGCACTGCTGCAGGAGGACGTCCCTTCACGGAACGGGGGGACGCATCAGCGCTTCTCGGCGATGCTCGACGACATCGACGAGACGATACAGTCGGTCAAACGCATCATTTCGCAACTGCGACCCGGACTGCTCGACGATCTCGGGCTCTCCGCCGCAATCGAGTGGCAGACCGAGGAGTTTCAGCGGCATTCCGGTATTCGCTGCACGCTGTCGATCTCTCCACCCGAACTTTCTCTGGACGCGGATCGCGCCACGGCGGTATTCCGCATCTTCCAGGAGACACTGACCAATGTCGCCCGTCACGCCGGCGCCGACGCCGTCCGCATCGAGCTCTGCGAGGACGCCGACACCGTGCATCTGACCATCCGCGACGATGGTCGAGGCATTCGACCGGAGGAGATCGAACACCCCGCCTCCTTCGGCCTGGTCGGCATCCGTGAACGTGCGCAGTATTTCGACGGGGATGTGACCATCACGGGCGAACCCGGGGGCGGGACGACGGTATCCGTTCACATACCCACGGCAGCACAGGAGCGCAGGCAATGATCAACATTCTCATCGCCGATGACCATGTCCTCTTCCGTGAAGGACTCAAGCAGATACTCGGCAAGCACCGCGAACTGCGCGTCATCGACGAGGCGGGCAGCGGCAACGAGGCCATGCAGAAAATCCTCCACAGCAACTGCGACGTGGTCATACTCGACATCTCCATGCCCGGACGCAGCGGACTCGACATCCTGGCCGAAATCCGGAAGGTGAAACCCAGCCTCCCCGTACTCATCGTCAGCATGCACCCGGAGGATCAGTATGCCGTGCGCGTGCTGCGGGCGGGAGCTTCAGGTTATCTCACGAAGGAAAGCGCGGCATCGGAACTGATCAGCGCCATACACAAGGTCGCCTCCGGGGGACGCTACATCAGTGCGAGCGTCGCCGAGCGCCTGGCGGATGCCATCGAAAGCGACCGCGCGGAAGCGCCGCATCACGCGCTGTCCAACCGTGAGTTCCAGGTCATGCGCATGCTCGCCGCAGGCAAAACACTCAAGGAGATCGCCGAAGATCTCATCCTGAGTGAAAAAACCATCACGACCTACAGGGCCCGCATCCTGGAGAAAATGGACCTGCGCAACAACGTCGAACTATCTCATTACGCCATCAAGCACGACCTGCTCGACTGAGCCATCGTCGCACCCCCTCCCCCTCCGCGTTGCAGGTCCCATGCAGCCGTAGGCATTCCCCTACACTCGCAGGGCGAAACTCCCTACGCGAGATTCGGATTCCGACTATTTTTCACTGTCCCCGGGCGACATAGTTTCAGAGCACATTATCCTCTGTCCTCACTCCTGCATGTGCGTGAGGGGACGGGAGCACATCTCACCATTCTGGAGCTTGCCATGTTTGATACGGGGAATACCGGCTTCATGCTGGTCGCCACAAGCCTCGTCATGCTCATGACGCCCGGACTCGCCTTCTTCTACGGCGGGCTGGTCGGACGGAAAAACGTCCTTACCATCATGATTCAGAGTTTCGTCTCGATGGGCATCACCACGGTGCTCTGGTTCACGGTCGGATACTCGCTGTGCTTCAGCGGAGACGTCGGCGGCATTATCGGGAACCTGGATCACGCTTTCCTGCGCGGCATCGCCGTCGACGACGTCTTCGGCAGCGGACAGAACAACATCCCCCTCCTGGTGTTCATCGCCTACCAGATGATGTTCGCCATCATCACGCCCGCGCTTATCTCCGGTGCGTTCACGAATCGCGTCACCTTCAAGGCCTACCTGATCTTCCTCGTCGTGTGGTTGCTTTTCGTGTATTTCCCCTTCGTGCACATGGTCTGGGGCGGCGGCATCCTGGCGCAGTGGGGTGTTCTCGATTTCGCCGGCGGCATCGTCGTGCATGCCATCGCCGGCATGGCGGCCCTCGCCTCCGTGTTCTACGTCGGCAAACGGAAAGTCGTCGAACACGGTCCCCACAGCATCCCGCTGGTCGCGCTGGGCACCGGACTGCTGTGGTTCGGCTGGTACGGCTTCAACGCCGGCAGCGAACTGCAGGTCGACCAGATCACCGCGCTGGCCTTTCTCAACACCGACGTCGCGGCGTCCTTCGCCGGCGTGACCTGGCTCATCCTGGCATGGACCATAGAGAAAAAACCCAAGTTCGTCGGACTGCTCACCGGCGCCGTGGCGGGACTCGCCACCATCACCCCGGCCGCGGGCTTCGTTTCGACCAGCAGCGCCGTGATCATCGGCATCGCCGCCGGCGTCATCTGCTACTTCGCCGTCGCGATGAAAAACAAGCTGCTCTGGGACGACGCGCTGGACGTCTGGGGCGTGCACGGTGTCGGAGGCATACTCGGCACGATCGCGCTCGGCCTGTTCGGTAGCACGGCGGTCAACGCCGC
>JAVVFP010000340.1:0-3949 GCA_032250495.1 Bacteroidota bacterium
AGGTGGACGTCCCGCGGCCGATTTCGTCGAGCAGGACCAGGGATTTCGGGGTGGCGTTGTTGAGGATGTTGGCCGCTTCGTGCATTTCGACGAGAAAAGTGCTCTCCCCGGCGGCGATATTGTCCGAGGCCCCGACGCGGGTGAAAATGCGGTCGACGAGTCCGATGGACGCCTCGGTGGCGGGGACGAAAGAGCCGATCTGCGCGAGCAGCACGATCAGGCCGGTCTGCCGCAGGTAGGTGCTCTTGCCGCTCATGTTGGGACCGGTGATGATCATGATCTGTTCGTCCGTGCTGAGCAGCGCGTCGTTCGCGACGAAGCGCTCGCCCGGGGGAAGCATGCGCTCGACCACGGGGTGGCGGCCGCCGCGGATGACGATTTCGTCGCCTTCGTGCACGGTGGGACAGACGTAGTTGTGATCGAGTGCCGCGGTGGCGAGTCCGTTGAGACAGTCGAGCACGGCGATGGCGCGGGAAAGGGACTGTATGCGGTCGGCGGTCGCGGCTACGGCCATGCGCAGCTCGTTGAACAGCTCGCTCTCGAGCGTCAGGATCTGCTCGCGCGCGTTGAGCACCTTGTCCTCGTACTCCTTGAGTTCCGGCGTGATGTAGCGCTCGGCGTTGACCAGCGTCTGGCGGCGGATGAAATGCGCGGGCACCTTGTCGAAGTTCGCCTTGCTCACGTTCAGGTAATAACCGAAGGCCTTGTTGTACTCGAGTTTGAGCGAGGCGATGCCGGTTTCCTTGCGTAGCTTTTCCTGATAATCGCGCATCCATTCCTTCCCGTGCAGCGCGATATCCCGTATCTCGTCGAGTTCGGCGTGATAGCCCGGACGAATGACGCCGCCGTCGGTGATGCTCAGCGGGGGATCGTCGACCAGCGTTTCATCGATGAGCCGGGCCACGTCGTCGAGCGGTTCGATCTGCGTGTGCAGGGAGCGCAGCAGCGGCGCGTCGCGCTCCCCGAGGGCGTCCCGCAGCAGGGGAATGCGCCGCAGGCTCGCGCGCAGCGCGCCGATCTCCCGCGGCGTGGCGCGTCCCGTGCACACCCTTCCGGTAAGGCGATCGAAATCCACCATCTCCGCAAGCAAAGCCCCCACGCGTTCCCGCGTCTCATGCGCCGCGGTCAGCTCCCGCACCGCCGCCAGCCGCTGCTGTATCGCGTCGATATGCTTGAGCGGATGTGTGACCCAGTACTTGAAGAGTCGTCCGCCCATGGACGTCCCTGTGCGGTCGAGTATGGAGATGAGCGTACCGTCGCGTCCGCTGTCGCCGATGGCGGTGAGTATTTCCAGGTTGCGGCGCGTAGAGGAGTCGAGCGTGATGTAGTCGTCCGCGATGTAATGGCGGATGCTCCGCAGATGCGGGAGTCGCGCTTTCTGCGTTTCGCGCAGGTAATGCACGGCGGCGCCTGCGGCGATGATGCCGGCGTGCAGCGACTCGATGCCGAAACCCTTGAGCGACTGCGTGCGGAAGTGCTCGATGAGAATTTCATAGCCCGTATCGCGCGCGTACAGCCAGTCGTCGAGCCGGGTGATGGGCACGCGCAGGGGATTGCGGCCGAAAAGGTCATGGAAGCGTTCGACGTCGCGCTTGGCCAGCAGTACCTCGCTGGGCGCGATGGTTTCGAGCTGATCGCGCAGCAGGTGCTCTTCCATTTCCGCGGTGAAGAAATCCCCGGTGGAGGCGTCGACGAAAGCCACCCCGGCGATGCCGTCCCTGAACGCGATGGAGGCGAGAAAATTGTAATGCTTGTGATCGAGCAGCTTGTCGGTGAACACCACGCCCGGCGTGACCACTTCCACCACGTCGCGCTTGACGATGCCCTTCGCTTTCTTCGGATCCTCGAGCTGCTCGCACACCGCGACGCGCAGTCCCGCCCGCACCAGCTTCGGCAGGTAGCTGTCGAGCGCGTGATGCGGGAAGCCCGCCAGCGGCACCTCGCTCGCCTGTCCGTTGGCGCGCTTGGTCAGCGTGATGCCCAGCACCTTCGCCGCCGTAATCGCGTCCTCTTCGAAGGTCTCGTAGAAATCGCCCATGCGAAACAGCAGTATCGCATCGGGATACTCCGACTTGATCCGCTGGTACTGTTTCATCAAAGGTGTGGACATGATTACATCTTTTTGAGCACGAAGACACGAAGTCACGGAGACACGAAGAGGACTATAATATAATGCGTTTTATGCCATTCTTCAGAATGGGGGCGTGGAAGTTCATCAAGAACCCGAGCCGAAGGTTCATGAGTTTGAGGTACGTCAGCAATTGTGCACGGTGCGCGGTCAGCAGGGCGCTGACTGCCTTGATCTCCACGATGACCTGACGATCAACCAGGAGGTCGAGTCTGAACCCGTAGCTGAAATCCAGGCCCTTGTAATGTGCCGGCACGATGAGTTGTTGATCTACATGGAGTCCCCTGACTTCGAGCTCAAAGGCAAGGCTCCGCTCGTACACAGATTCCAGCAAACCTGGTCCAAGTGTTCGATGTACCTCCACACCAGCATCGACGATTTCTTTTGCGATGCGTTCCACGGACGCATCCAGCTTTGCGTATGTTTTCATCGCATTTCTCCCTAAATGTATGAATTATCGAACCCTGTTGATTATAAGGGCTTTCTGGAAAATCAATTGGTGTCTTCGAGTCTTCGAGTCTTTGTGCTCCCCAGATATTATACAAACAGTGATGTGAGTTCGAATTTCTCGGCGTCCACGAGGCCGCGGTCGGTGACTTTGAGCGCGGGGATGGGGGAGAGCGCGAGGAAGGACAGCGTCATGAAGGGATCGGGCAGCGCGCAGCCGAGCTGCTGTGCGGCGCGGGTCAGGTCGTCGACTTTCTGCCGCACGACGTGCAGCGGCTGATCCGAGACGAGTCCGGCAACGGGGAGCGCGAGTTCCTCGATGACGCGGCCGTTCTCGACCACGCACTGTCCGCCGCCGAGCTGCACGAGCTGCAGGGCGGCGATGTACATGTCGCGGTCGTTTGTGCCGACGACGATGATGTTGTGCGCGTCATGGGCGACGGTGGAGGCGAGGGCCCCGCGCGTGAGGCCGAAACCGCGCACGAAGCCGTGACCGACGTTGCCGGTGGCGTGATGCCGTTCGATGACGACGAGCTTGAGTATGTCGCGCGTGGTGTCGGCGACGACGAGATCGTTTTCCACTTTCGGCGGCGCGGTGGAGGCGGTGGTCAGTATCTGTCCTGGAACGAGGTCGATGACCTTGATGACGCTGTGCGGCACCTGGAAGATTTTCAGGTGATCAATGCCGAACTCCTCGTCCACATGCATGGTGTTTTTCATCTTCTCGAGATCGGGTGACGCGTCGACAGTGAACACCGGGGCGCCGTCGCGCGCTGCGAGCCGTCCCTCGTAGTAGACGTCGCGCGCGCGGATGTTCCGCATATCGTCGAAGAGTATCATGTTCGCCCGTCGTCCCGGTGCGATGGCGCCGTGTTCGGACAGCCGGTAGTGCCGCGCGGTGTTGATGGTGGCCATCTGCAGCACCGTCATCGGATCGAGGCCGAAGGAGATGGCTTCGCGCACATGATGGTCGATGTGTCCCTCGTCCTCGAGATCCGCCGGATGCTTGTCGTCGGTGGCGAAGCTGAACTGTGCGGCGTTTTCCCGCGTGACGAGGGGAAGCAGGTCGTGCAGGTTGCGCTCGGCCGTGCCTTCGCGCAGCAGGATGTGCATCCCGCGCCGCAATTTTTCGCGCGCTTCCTCCAGCGTGGTACACTCGTGGTCGCTGCGCACGCCGGCGAGGATGTAAGCGTTGAGGTTCGGACCGGTCAGTCCTGGCGCGTGGCCGTCCACCGGCTTGCCGCTGGACGCGCGGATCTTGAGGAGTTCGGCTTCCATGCCCAGGAAGACGCCGGGAAAATTCATCATTTCGGCGACGCCCGCGACATGGTCCTTGCGCGTGTAGGTGAGGATATCCATTGCCGTGATTTTCGC
>JAVVFP010000341.1:0-3940 GCA_032250495.1 Bacteroidota bacterium
GTCTTCCGCGGGACGCGTCGGTGCGGGCGCGGGGTTCTCCGGCTCCAGCTCCGCGACGACCTCGTAGAAGTAGACATTATCGACAAATACTGTCGAGAGATCACCGGAAAGCACCATCTGTGCGAGATGTCCCGTCGTGGTCAGGCCGGTGAAGGCAGTGAGCGGGAGATCGATGCTCACCCAGGAACCGGTTTCCAGCGCCGGAGTTGTGACCGCACTGAGAACGATCTCATGCTCCGCGTCATCATCGCCGCCGAAGGCACCGTCAGCGCCGAAGTCCACGAGCTTGATCTTGAACACGACGGGATCCGCGCTGGGATCCGGCGTCCAGATATCCATGTGGAAATGCGTCATCGACGAGGCGTCGACGGTCTGCGATGTAAATTCCACACCGGCGAACACGAGATTCGAGTACTTCTTCGTCTCGTCCCCGGCGATCTGTACGTCCTCCACATCGGCGTTGTCCCAGTCCGCCGACCAGGTATCCACCACCACGTTGGTGTAGGCGTTGCTGTAGAGGGAAATGACATTCGCCGCATCGACAGTCGGAACCGGCGCCGCTGTCACCGGCTCGGTCGCTGCGCCGCCCCTGTAGAAATAGACGTTGTCGAGGTAGACCGTCCTCAGGTCACCGGAAAGGATGAGCTGGGCGAGATGTGCTTTCGTCGTCAGACCGCTGAACAGCGCGAGCGGTACATCAATGCCGACCCAGCTGCCCGTCGCGAGGGCGGGAGCGCTCGCCGACGTGAGTGTGATTTCATGTTCAACGTCATCGTCGCCACCGAAAGCGCCGTCCGCGCCAAAGTCGACGAGCTTGATGCGGAAGGCGACCGGGGCGTCCGTGGGATCCGGCGTCCAGAGGTCCATGTGAAAATGCGTCATGGTGGACGCATCGACGGTCTGCGACGTGAACTCGATACCTGCGAATACGAGGTTGCTGTACTTCTTGCTGTCGTCACCACCGATCAGCACGTCCTCGACGTCGGCGTTGTCCCAGTCGGTCGACCAGGTGTCGACGGTTACGTCCGTGTATGCATTGCTGAACAGGGAAATGACTTCTTCGGAAGGAACGGTGGGCGTCGGCGCCGCTGCATCCGGCTCGGTCGCCGTGACTGCCGCGTAAAAGAACACGTTGTCGATGAATACGGTGTTCGGGTCGCTGACGATGATCATCTGCGCCACGTGCTCCCGCGTTGTCATTCCCGTGAATGCGGAAAGCGGTATGTTGAAGCGCAACCAGCTGCCGGTGGCGAGGGCAGGCGTCGTGCTGCTCGTGAACGAGAGTTCATGTTCAACATCGTCACCGCCCGCGTAGGCCCCGTCCGCACCGAAGTCCACGAGTTTGATCTTGATCACCGCGGGATTCGCAGTCGGATCCGGCGTCCAGAGATCCATGTGGAAATGCGTCATGCCCGATGCGTCGATGGTCTGCGAAGTGAACTCGATGCCGGCAAATACGAGGCTGCTGTATTTTTTCACATCGTCCCCGCCAATCTGCACGTCCTCGACGTCCGCGTCATCCCAGTCCGCGGACCAGGTGTCGACTGTCACGTTTGTGTATGCATTGCTGAAGAGCGAGATCACGTCTTCATCGGGAATCGTCGGCGTCGGTGCCGCGGCGTCGGGTTCGGTCTGCGCGATCGCAACAGTGGCCATCGCAAACGTCAATACCAATACAAACAATAGTCGTCGCAGTTTCATGGGGTCCTCCATGCATCAGTAATATATCTCACCCGTACACCTGGGCGTATGAATTGTTTTCTCATATCGATTCCACCTCCGCCCTGCCGCGCCTGTGCTCGAGTTCAAGCCGCACGGCATGCGCCGACTCCTCGGTGATGGGGAAGCGCGCCACGGCCCAGATCGCAATCGCGGATGTCACGATGGGGATGCCCGCGTCGAAGAGCCGCATCAGGAATATCGTTTGCGCCGGCTGCGCCCCGCCGCTTTCCACGTTGAAACCGGTGGCGTTGAGCAGGAAACCGCCACCTGCGAGGGCCGCGGCCATGCCGAGTTTGACCACCCACCAGAATATCGAGCCGAACATGCCTTCACGCCGCTCATGCGTCTTGAGTTCGTCGACATCCACGACGTCCGCTATCATTGAGCCCATGAGCGTAAACAGACCGCCTAAACCGAAAGCGAGAAACGGCGCGGGGACTACCACCAGCCATGGATAGTCCGGATTGTAGCAGTACCACTTCATCGCGTAGCCGACCATGGAAATTCCTGTAGAAACGAAAAACGCTTTGCGTTTCCCGATACGTGTGCCCAGCCAGGTGATCAGTGCGATCACACCGAAGGTGGCAATTGCGCCGACCGTGCCGGCATAGCCTGCGAACTCTGCACCAAGCTGCTGATCTCCGCCGAAGACGTAGTAGATGATGACGTAATACTGGAAGGACGAGATCAGCATGAAGCCGTTGAACACCATGAAGGTCGCGACGCACAGCTTGAGGAAAGGACCGGACTTGAGGGTCTCGCCGAAGCCCTTGAAAAAGGCGGTAAGATTTCTCCGCAGTGCCGCGGCGCGCAGCTCAGTGGATTTCTCCGCAACCTCGGATCTTGCGATGGCGCTGAACGGTTCCCTGAGAAAAATGGCGGGCAAGATGCCGATGCCGATGGCGACGAACGCGACGATGACCGCCAGTCCTGCCGCCCCTTCCACCTGGTCCGGGAAAAATCCCTCGTAGGTCATGATCCAGAGAAACCAGGGCGATACGACATAGGCGAGTTGGCCGATGAAGTTCTGCACTCCCATCAGCCGCGTGCGCTCATGGTAATCAGGCGTCAGTTCGTACCCGAGCGCCACCCACGGGGTTGCGAACACGGTATAACCGAGATAGAAAATGATGGAGCCGACCAGGAAGAACACAAAGTAAAACGTTTCGCTCTGTTCGCGCGGCAGCTGCCAGAGAAGAGCGAAGGTTATTCCCGCGGCGATGGCGCCAAAGAAAATGAATGGTCTTCGCCGGCCCCAGCGCGTGCTGCTGTGGTCCGAGATGTACCCCATCATCGGGTCCGTAATCGCGTCGGTCAGACGCGGAATGGCACCGAGCAGACCGACGAGTGCGGGATTCATTCCCAGGCCCAGATTGAGCACGATAATCATGCCGCCGCTCGCGGCGGCGAGCAGGTTGTTGACGAAGGCGCCGCCGCCGTAGGCCACCTTTCGTGCAAACGAGATGCGATCTTCCGGCCTGGTGATATATCGCTGTGCCGCGGACATGCTCACACCGTCCGATCGATGGAAGGCGGGGAAGCCGCAGCGGGGCGCGTAGGGTGCCCGCATGGACGAGAGTGGCTACGCCCGGCGGCGGCCGTCACGGTGCTACCTCGTATACGCGAACCCAATCGACGCGCATGCGCTGCGGGAACTCGGTTTGCGCGTTGGGTGCGCCGACCCAGTGTCCTCCCACCGCGACATTCAGGATGATGTAAAACGGGTGGTCATACACCCACGCACCGGGGACGTCGTCGCGCGATATGGTGTTGTAGCGCTGTCCGTCGACGAACCAGCGGATTTCCTCCGCGGTCCACTCCACGGCGAAGGTGTGAAAGCCGGTGTCGAAGCGATCGTTGACAAGGTGGTAGATACGTGTCAGCGCGGATGCACCCGAGTACCCCGGACCGTGGAGGCTGCCGTGCAGTGTGCTGGGGTTCTGTCCCTGGTATTCCATGATGTCAATCTCACCGCATTGCGGCCAGCCGACTTCCTCGATGTTTGCTCCGAGCAGCCAGAAGGCGGGCCAGAGCCCCTGTCCCCACGGCAGCTGAATGCGTGCCTCGAAACGGCCGTAGGTCCGCTCGAACAGTCCCCGTGTCACCAGGCGCGCCGAGGTGTACGGCTGTCCCTGGAAATCCTCTTTCCGCGCGGAGATGACGAGATTACCTTCCCCGTCGAGCGCGGCATTCACCGGGCGGTCCGTATCGTACTCGA
>JAVVFP010000342.1:0-3936 GCA_032250495.1 Bacteroidota bacterium
CGCGGGCCTGCGCCTCGGCGTCGCCATTGCGAGCGCTGCAAACCTGCTGGATATCACGACATTCATTATCGGCGGTGGGATCTCCGCTGCCGGGGACATACTTTTCGACGCGGTACGCGGCAGCGCGGCGGAGCGGGTACTGAAAGTACATCGTGACCACCTCACCATCATCCCCGCCGAACTCGGCAACGATGCCGGCATGCTGGGCGCCGCCTCACTCCTCTCCTGACAACTACGCAAGAACGGTTTTCGCTTCCACCCTGCCGGGGTGCTCGCTGCTCAATCCTCGTTCTCTTCGTCCAGGTGTTCGCGGTAGGCGATCTCGGCATAGCGAATGAAATGCTCCTGGCTGTTGACCGCCTCTTCGTCCTCGCCGCGCTGCCGACGCAGGTAGCGACCGTCCGGTTGCAGCACGTAGGACTTCACGTTGTCAGCGAGAATGGTCGGAAGAATATGGCTGAGCAGCCTGTCCTTGACCACGGGCTCCTCGACGAGGAACATGGCTTCGACACGTCGGTTCAGATTCCGCGGCATCCAGTCGGCGCTACTGAAGTAGATTTCCGGGTCGCCCGCGTTCTCGAACACCATGACGCGCGTATGCTCGAGAAAGCGTCCCACAATGCTGCTCACGCGGATGTTCTCGCTGAGTCCGGGCACCCCCGGCTTGAGGCAGCAGATGCCGCGGACGACCAGGTCGATCTGCACGCCCGCCTGCGAGGCACGGTACAGGGCGCGGATGACCTGTGAATCGACGATGGAATTCATCTTGACAATGATGCGCGCGGGTTTTCCGGACTTCTGGTTCTCCATCTCGCGCTGTATGAGCGCGAGGGTTTTCTGCCGCAGGGAAATCGGCGCGAGGATGATCTTGTCCCAGTGCGTCTGATGGGAATAGCCGGTGAGGTAGTTGAAAACGGCCGTCGCCTCGAAGGCCATCTCGTCACGGCAGGTGAGTATGCCGAAATCCGTGTACAGCCGCGCCGTGGTCTCGTTGTAATTCCCCGTGCTCATGTGCGCGTAGGTGGTGAGTCGCTGTTTTTCGCGTCGCACCACGAGGGCGAGCTTGCAATGCGTTTTCAGGCCGATGATGCCGTAGACGACATGCACGCCGGACTGTTCGAGGCGCCGGGCCCAGATGATGTTGTTTTCTTCGTCGAAGCGGGCTTTCAGCTCGACGAAGGCGGTGACCTGCTTGCCGTTTTCCGCTGCGCGCGCCAGCGCCTTGATGATGTTCGAATTGCCGCTCGTGCGATAGAGCGTCTGCTTGATGGCCAGCACATTCGCATCGTCCGCCGCCATTTCGATGAATTCCACCACGGAGCTGAAGCTGTCGTACGGATGATGGAAGAAAATATCGCGTTCGCGGATGCGCGAGAAAATATTGTGATCGCCGCGCAGTTCTTCGACAATGCGCGGCGTGAAGGGTGTATCCTTGAGATTTTTTTTCGGCAGCTTTACCAGGTCCATGAAATCCGCCAGGTTCATCGGCCCCTCGACCGGGTAGATGTCGCGGTCGAGCAGGTGCATGGCATTCTGCAGCATGCGGCAGACGCCTTTCGGCATATCATGGTCCACCTCGAGGCGCACCACTGCGCCCCATCGTCGGCGGCGTATCTGCTCTTCAATGGTTTTCAGCAGGTCGGAGGCCTCGTCGTCGGCGATATCGAGATCCGCGTTGCGCGTGACGCGGAAGCGCCAGGAATCCCGCACCTGCAGTCCGGGAAAAAGCGCATTGGCATTGGCGGCGATCACCTCACCGAGAAGGACGTAATGGAAACCGACTCCGCGTACGGGAATGCTGACGAGGCGCGGCACGACGGGCGGCACCTGCACGACGGCGATGCGTTCCTCGCTGGTGATCGAGTCCACGACGGTGATGACCAGGTTGAGCGAACGGTTGAGCAGGTGCGGGAACGGGTGGCCGGGATCGATGGCGAGCGGGGAGAGCACGGGGTAGACATGCTCCATGAAATACTGCTCGCACCACTGGCGGCTGGCCTCGTCGAGATCCGTATAGCTGTGCAGATAGACGTCGGCCTGCTCCAGTCCCGGCTGAATTTCCGTAAGGAAGCAGTCCGCCATGGCCTTGTTCATGCGACAGACGCTGCCGCGTATGGCCTCGATGACTTCCTCGGGCGTCATGCCGTCGGCCGGCAGGTCCGTCACTCCCAGCTCGATCTGCTGCTTGAGTCCGGCCACGCGTATCATGTAGAATTCGTCGAGATTCGAGGCGGTGATGGCGAGGAATTTCAATCGCTCCAGCAGCGGGATATCCGCATCCAGCGCCTCGTTGAGCACGCGCCAGTTGAAGTCCAGCCAGCTCAGTTCGCGGTTGAAATACACCTCCGGCGAATAGAGATCGTGCTCCGGTGCCGCGTCCCTGTAGTCCTGTTCCTCCCGCGCCCGGTTGTCCGTCGCCTCGTCCTGCGCCTTCGCGTGCAGGTGATGAATGTTCGTATGACTCGCCGACTTGCTCATGCGTGATTTTGCTTCGTGATCCGTAGTGAACATGAAAAATACGAAAATTCGCGCCCAGGTTCACGAACTCACGCGATTCTCACTATTTCCGGGGCCGCCTTCCGATTGTTTTTTCCCCGAAATGTCCCGATTTTAAGAAATTGCGTTGTTTAGAATGTACTTCACACAATAAAGATTGCCCATGCTCGTCCATCAATGCACCATCAAGGAAGCCGTGTCCTACTCCGGCACCGGACTGCACACCGGCGCCCAGTGCACGATCACGTTCAAGCCCGCCCCGGAAAACTACGGCATACGCTTCGTGCGCGTCGACCTCGGCGGCAACCCGGAAATACCTGCCATCGTCGATTACGTGGTGGACGTTTCCCGCGGCACGACACTGGGACACGGGGACATCAAGGTGTACACCGTCGAACATGTGCTCGCGGCGGTGGCCGGACTGCAGATCGACAACCTGATCATCGAGATCGACGGCATAGAGCCCCCGGTGGGTGACGGTTCGGCCATGCCCTTCGTCGAGGCCCTGCAACGTGCGGGCGTAGAAAAGCAGGAGGCGCCGAAGGATTACCTGATCATCGACCGCACCATTCAGTTCTCCAACCCGGAGAAGGAAATCGACATCGTGGCCCTGCCGCTGGACGATTTCCGTATGACGGTGATGGTCGATTACAAGAATCCCGCCCTCGGCAGCCAGCACACGGGCATGTTCAACCTGGAGGAATTCGTCTCCGAGTTCGCGTCCTCGCGCACATTCTGCTTTCTCACCGAAGTCGAGCAGCTGCATGACGCGGGACTGATCAAGGGCGGCAGCCTCGACAACGCGGTCGTCATCGTCGACCGTGAAATCGAGGAAGACGATCTCGACGCCATCGGAAAGAAGCTGAACCTCGACGAGGACATGCGGCTCAACGACCACGGCTTCCTCAACGACATCACGCTGCGCTTCAAAAACGAGCCCTCGCGGCACAAACTGCTCGACCTTCTCGGCGACCTGACCCTGGTGGGCGTCCCGCTCAAGGCGCAGATTCTCGCCGCGCGTCCGGGACACGCCTCCAACGTGGAGTTCGCGAAAATGATTCGCAAGCTCTACCTCGAAAAACGACTGGTCAAGAAATACCAGCACGAAAAGAAGGAAGGCGTGGTGTTCGACATCAACGCCATAGCGGAAATCCTCCCGCACCGCTACCCCTTCCTGCTGGTGGACAAAATTGTCAGCCTCGAAATCGACAGGAAAATTGTCGGCATCAAGAACGTGACGATGAACGAACAGTTTTTCCAGGGACATTTCCCCGGCCAGCCCGTCATGCCCGGCGTGCTGATCGTCGAGGCCATGGCACAGTGCGGCGGCATTCTCATGCTCAACAGCATCGGGAATGTCAAGGAGAAACTCGCGCTGTTCTCCACCATCGACAAGGCCAAGTTCCGTCGGCCGGTGGTACCCGGCGACCAGCTGGTCAT
>JAVVFP010000343.1:0-3926 GCA_032250495.1 Bacteroidota bacterium
GTCGGTGTCACGCGCGCGCGGATCGCTGCGATGCACGCGCACCTCGTCGACGTCCGAGAGTCCGTCGGAATCGGAGTCGGCACGGAGGGGATCGGAGTTATAGGTGTGCACTTCCTCCCCGTCGGTCAGACCGTCCTTGTCGGAGTCGGTATCGAACGGATCGGTGCCGTGCGCGAACTCCTCGCCCTCGGTCAGACCGTCCCCGTCCGTATCGGGGTTGCGGGGATCGGTGTTTTTGGCGACTTCTTCCGCGTCGGTGAGCCGGTCGTCATCGCTGTCGGTTTTGAGAGGATCCGTGCCGTAGATCTCGTACTCCTCGGCGTCTGTCAATCCGTCGCCGTCCGTGTCCGGATTCAGCGGATCGGTTCCGATACGCTCCTCGAACGTATCGCTCAGTCCGTCGCCGTCGCGGTCGCTGTGTCCGAACAGGTACACCTGCACGCCCACGGTGAAGCTGCCCCAGGAGTCCGCGTTTTCTGTCGAGGTCGTCCTGTCGACGCGGCCTGCGGCATTGAAGTTTTCCTGGACCACTTTCCCGAGGCCGTCCATCATGTCCCTGCCATCGCCGAGCAGGAAGCGGTAGGAGATGTCGGCATTGAGTGCGATCTGTTCGGTGATGAGGAAATCGAGTCCCATGCCCACGGGAATGATCGGGAGCGTATTCGCATCGGCCTCGAGCGTCGACGCCCTGGTCACGAGTCCGCCCGGCGTGTCCACGGTGAAGGACTCTTTGCCGAACGTGACATTCAGCAGCGGATTGCCGTCCGGGAGCGTGGTATTGGCGTTTTCGTTTTCATAGCGCATCAGTCCCGCGCCGAAGGAGATGTAGGGGTTCAGCCAGTTCTGCGGGAAAAGGTTGATGATGACGCGTCCCTCGACGAACCACAGCTTGTCGTTTTCCATCACCGGATTGCGCATGCGCGGATCATTGGCGGCGGACGCAAAGTCCTCCGGAAACTCCGACAGGCCCAGGAGCCTGGGGTCACGGTAGAACTGCCGCACGTAGGCGTCCTTGAACTCGTCGCGGAGGCGGCGGTTATAGGCGTAGGACCCCATGCCGCCGTTGAGCTGTATGCCGATCTCGGGGAGGACGAAGTACTTCGCGTGTGCCTGCCCCATCCAGCCGTAGTGCTGGTCGGTGAACTCGCCGAAGTACTTTGTCGCGCCGCCTTCGGCACCGATGACGAGCATGCCCTGCGGATTCCAGCGGTAGGTGACCTTCTGGGCGTGCAACGACGCGGCCATGGCCAGCAGCATGGCGCCGGCACAGAGCAGGGTGACAACAATGCGGCGATATGGACTTCTGCGGCGCACTACTCTTTCAAATCGCTGATGCGGTCGGCTTCGACCGTGTTATTGGTCTTGAAAATATGCAGCACGATGGCCAGCGCGACGGCGGCCTCCACGGCCGCGAGTATGATGACGAACAGTGCCAGCACATGTCCCTCGAGGTTGAGATGCTGATAGCGGGAAAACGCGATGAGGTTGATGTTGGCGGAATTCAGTATCAGCTCGATTCCCATGAGCATGAGTACCGCGTTGCGGCGAATGGTCAGGGCCAGTGCGCCGAGTCCGAAAAGAATGGCGCTGACGACGAGATAATGGGTCAGTCCGATATCCAGCATATCAGTTCACCTCCTGGCGCGCGATCAGCGCCGCGCCCATCACGGCGACGAGCAGCAGTATGCCCGCAACCTCGAACGGGAGAACGAACGTCGTCAGGAGCAGCTCACCGAGTTCGAGCGTCGTGCCTTCGATTTCCGGTATACCTTCGACCTGCAGCCACTGGGCGCTGGTGAAGGCATGAATCAGCGTACCGATCACCACGCCCGCGATGATCAGCGCGGGAAGCGTCCTGACCGTGCCGCTGCGCACCTCCACGTCCGTGGCCTTGCGTGTCAGCATGACACCGAAAACCAGCAGAATGAGGATGCCGCCGATATAGACCATGATCTGTGCGACGGCGATGAAATCGGCGCTGAGCAGGACGTAGAGTCCGGCCACACCCATGAAAGTGAACAGCAGCGAGAACGCCGCGTAAATGACGCTGCGTGAGAACACGACCACGAAGGCCGAGCCCACCGTCAGGGCAGCAAAGACGTAAAAGAGAATCGTAATTTCCATTGGCTCACGCTTGATGGTTGTGAGACGTCCCTGCGGCGGTAACGGGCGCCGCAGGTCCGCCGATTACCCGTTCTCCGTATTTTCGTTGTCCTTTCCAGGCTTCTCCGGGGCGTCCGCCGGTTTTTCGGCTGCCGCTCCCGCTTCCTTCCCGGCGGCTTCGTTTGCGGCGGCCTTTTTCTTCGCCTCCATCATGGCTTTCTTTTTTGCCTCCGCTTCCGCCTTGGCCTTTTCCGCGTTGGCGGTTTTCTCCGCCGCCTCTTCGGGCGAGAGCGTCGCGTAATGATAGATGAGATCGTCGCGGTTGTACTCCGAGAATTCGAAGACGTCGGTCATGAAAATGCAGACGGTCGGACAGGGGTAGACGCAGAGTCCACAGTAACAGCACTTGCCGATGTCGATGTCGAACTTCGTGACCCAGAGTTTTTTCTTTTTGCCCTGCGAGGTCTCACCGAGATCCTCGGTCGGGAGCGACTTGGCTGTTTCGATGGTGATGCAATTCACCGGGCAGGCCTTCGCGCACTGATCGCAGCCGATACAGTCGTCCATGTTGACATAGAGCCTGTTACGCACGCGCTCGGGCATTTCCCTTTTCACGTCGGGGTACTGTACGGTCACCGACCTGGTGAAAAGGTGTTTCCAGGTGATATTCATGCCGACCAGTGCGGTGGCGATGCCGTCGTAGATATCTTTGAGATAGCCGTTCATAAGTCTGTTGTTCTTTCGCTCGTTTTAATTGAGGACCACCACGAGGAAGCCGACGATCAGGGCGATGCCGAAGGAGAACGGTATCAGCACCTTCCAGCACATGTACATGAGCTGATCGACGCGCAGTCGCGGCAGTGTCCAGCGAAGCCAGATGATGACGAAAACGAAGAAAAGTCCCTTCAGTGCCAGCCAGCCGAACTGCTCGAGCGCCACCAGCCATTCCGCGTCGAAGGCGTCGCCGATGTAAACGCCGAAGGGACTGTTCCAACCGCCGAAGAAGAGGATGGCGGTCACGGCGCTGACCAGGAACATGTTTGCGTATTCGGACATGAAGAACATGGCGAACTTCATGCCGCTGTACTCGGTGTGATAGCCGGAGACCAGCTCGGATTCCGCTTCCGGGATGTCGAAGGGCGTGCGGTTGGTCTCGGCCAGGGCGGTGATGTAGTACATCAGGAAGGCGGCGAGGAAGAACGGGAGGTAGACGAGGTTGATCCATGATGCGGCGAGCACTTCCCCGCTGGCCAGCTGTACGTCGGCTTTCGGTCCGCCGAAAACGAACCAGTTCCAGATGGGGCCGGACTGCGCGGTAATGATGTCCTGCAGGTTGAGGCTGCCGACGAAGATCACGATGATGACCAGCATCATGGCCGCGGGCACCTCGTAGCTGACGATCTGTGCGACCGAACGCATGGCGCCGAAGAGACTGTACTTGTTGTGCGAGGCCCAGCCCGCCATCATGATGGCGGCCACGTTCAGCGATCCGATGGCAAGAAGGTAGAAAGCGCCCAGGTTGAGGTCGGCGCCGACGTACTGCGAACTGAAGGGAATCACCGCGAAGGCCGCGTACGCCGCCATGAAGGAAAGGTACGGCGCCAGGTTGAAGAGAAACTTGTCGGCCTGTTTCGGCGTGATGTCTTCTTTCTGCAGCAGCTTGAAAACGTCGGCAAGCGGCTGAATCACTCCGTAGGGACCCGTGCGCATGGGGCCGAGGCGGTCCTGCATCCACGCGGAGATCTTGACCTCGCCGAGAATGGCGAGCAGTGCGTAGAGCAGGATGAACACCAGCGGCAGCGCGCAGTAGATCACCAGTGTCA
>JAVVFP010000344.1:0-3915 GCA_032250495.1 Bacteroidota bacterium
CGCCTTCGATGCGCGCCCACTTGTCGGTGGCGTTGGCCAGGATCACTTCCCTGACCTCGATGTCGAACTCGGGCGGAGGAGCAGGATACTCGTCGGCGCCGATCGACGGCGTCAGCGGATCGCGCGTCTCACCGTCGTAATCGGTGGTGATGCCCGGGAAGGGCATGCCCGCCTGGTAGCCCACATGCGAACGCGAGTGCAGGTCGTACTGGCTGACGAAGTACGGTTCGCCCTCGACGCTGTTCTGATGATACGCCGGCCAGGCCGACTGCAGCGCACTCAGGGACGTGTAGTTCGTACCATCGAAGCGGAAGTACTTCGTGCCGCTGCCGTCATGCCAGAAGGCGTTGTGATCATACAGGGAATTGCTCTCCCGGTAGTAATTGTACATGGCGTAGAAGGTTCCATTCCCCGTGTAGGAAATGAAGTTGTTTGCAATTTTCACGTCGTACGTGGTCGAGGACTGTCCGTAATCGTATATGCCGTAGCAGGTGCTCGACCCGTTGAAAAGATTCGCCGAGTTGTAGACGATGTCCGTGTATTCGGGATAACGCACATACATCCCGTATACGATTGAGGTCCCGACAACCACGACCATGTTGTTGTATACCTTGCCGCGGTTCGCCGTGGAGGTGACGCTGTTGTTGGCGCGGTAGACGTAAAGGCCGTAGTCATGCGACTCGACATAATTGTTCGCAATGATGGGACCGTTGTTCGGGTAGTACACGTACATGCCGTAGCCACTGGAGCTGGTCCAGGTGCCGGACTTCCGCTGAATGACGGTGTTGTCCGTCACCACGATTTCAGTCGAATAGCGCAGGTACATGCCGTAGTAGTAGAAGTCCTTCACCGTGTTGCCGATGAACTGGTTGCCGCGGCTCGTGGTCGTCGAGGAACTGCTGTAACCGTTCCACCGAATGCCGTAATAGCCGCTGTTGATCTCATTGTCCTTGATCAGGTTGAAATCGCCCCAGTCGCCGGTGGAGCTGTAGCTCGTCGTGCTCGAGGCGCAGATACCGATGTGATACGCGCTCGTGGTATTCGCCGGCAGGTTGATCACGCAGTCGGTGATCTCGTTGTAATCCGCCGAGTTGGTGAAACGGAAACCGTAACCGTTCGACGAGTTCGTCGAGTTCACCGTCAGATTGCGGAAGCGAATGTAGTCCGCCCCGTCGAGCATGACCACCGCCTGGTACTGCGGGGCGCTGTAAGTGAGAATGCGGCTCGCCGCATTGTTCGCACCACCGTCGAAGGTGATGGTGTTCGTTGCGCTCGCGCCCGTAACCGGAGTGAGCACCACCTGCTCGTTGTACGTGGCCGCCGCGACCTGGAAAGTCACCGCACCCTGCACGCCGAGGAGATCCAGTGCCGCCGCCGCGTCGGTGAAGCTCGGGAAGTTGGTGTTCCCGCTGCCCGAGGGATTGATGGTGTACGTGCCCGCGAGCGGCGCCATGAACATGCGCGCGCCCGATGGCGCCGTCACGCTCGGGGTGTACGTCGTGGATGCTATCTGGAAGTTCACGCACTCGGCGTCGATGTAATTGCCCGTCGGCGCGCTCGCGCTGGCGTCGTACACCAGCCAGAAGTAATTGTCGCCGCCGGACGGTGAGACCGAGCCGCTGAAGCTGAAGGTCGACGGAGCCGCGGGAGGCGACGTCACCGTCGTCCCCACCTGGTTCGATGCCGAGAAATTCGGATCGCTGCCCGTGTAGTACAGCTTCGCGTTCGTGATGTCGCCCACGCTGGTCGTGCCGTTCGTGTTGAAGGTGAACGACCAGGTCTGCGCCGATGCACAGTCGCCGTTCATTTCGACGTTTAAACGGAGCATTTCGAGGTTGTTTGCGCCCGGGGAGGCCGGACCGAGGTTCGGCTGCTCGGCGATGGACGAAGAGTAGCTGAGTGCGCTGCCCTGATAGGCCTCGATGTAGTCCACGGCCAGGTCGCCGGTGAAACTCGTGCCGTCCACACCGCGGAAGCGGATGCGCACATTGCTCTGATTCGCCATGGTCGGCAGACAGATAACCGCCTGCGTGTAGGCCGCACTCGACGAGCTGTGCTGCTGGCCGGACATCGACCAGACCGTCGACCAGCTCGCGCCGCTGTTGCTCGACACCTGCACATGCAGCGAGCCCATGGCAGAACCGTACATGTGGTAATAGAAGGAAAAGACCGGGTTCGACAGCGTGGAGAAGTTGAAATTCGCCGTCAGGTAGTCATAGGCCCCGGTGCTCGAGGAACTCGTCTCGATGTAATAATACCATGTGCTGTTGTGGCCGCTGGACGGCCCCGTGTTGCTGGAAGTGGTACCGCCGCTGTCGCGCTGCCACATGTTGGACGTGCCGCCACCTGTGGTCCAGGCACCGGAACCGCTCTCGAAGCTTTCGAGGTACGGGAAGCTGCTGACCTACGCCTGCGTCGCCGCCGGGAACGCCAGTATGGCGCCGACGAGCAGCATCAGCGGCAGAAAAGCGATCGCGCTCCCCCTGCTGTTGCAAGCTGTCCTGATTCTTGACATACGTTCACCTGTAAATTATTGAAGGGACAGGGTAAAATCTATGTGTCCGGTTAATGCTCCGCCCCTGCGGCATTTTCCGCACAGGGAGGAAAATCCATAGAGCAATGGCGTTGTTCTGAGAAGATAGGGACCCCATGCACAAAAGCGCAAGGCAAAAGAGCTTTTTTTTCACAGTGTGATAAAGGCGACCATATTTGTCTGCTTCATGCTGCTCCCCGGAAACGCAGACGGACGTCGCCGGAGCCGCTATTGCTAGGAAGTTTTCTTTTTGAAATGAAATCGCCTGTCCGCAGTTCTCAGAACATTGTCTGCCGCGTGTGATTTATATTCACAAAGATGAATGTACGTTGATAAACCGGGGATTGGGCATGACCGGCGGGGGGACGCAATGGCCGGCGGGAGGATTGGGCATGGCCGGCGGGGGGACGCAATGGCCGGCGGGAGGATAGGGCATTACCGGCGGAGGGACGCGAGGACTGTCAGGGAAGGCGGTCGAGCATGTCCCTGGCAGTCTGGGCTTCCGTGGAAGATGGGGCCTGCTCGATGCAGCGCGTGAGGATTTCCCTTGCGCGATGCGCATCCCCGAGCTGTTCGAGCTGCAGGCGGGCGGCGACGAGATACCAGGAGGGATACGAGGAAGGTTCGCGTTCGAGGGCGCGATCATACAGGCGTTCGGCGCGTTCGGCGAAACCGTAGCGGGCCGAAATGCCGCCGGCAGTCATGAGCAGGAAGGCGTCGTGCGTACTGTCGGTCACGGCGGTATCGAGCAGGGACCGCGCCTCTTCGGGGGAAACATCCTTCTGCAGGGGCTTGAGCAGCGCGCGTTCCGGCCAGGAGGCGAATTGCCGGTCGAAAGAAGGAAGGAAGCGCGTGACGAGCTCCCGCTCGCCCACCTGCCAGGCAGAAAGCAGCAGTCGCATGGTGAATTCCCTGTAGAAGCGCGGCGGAGCTTCGGGACGCTGCCGCCGTCCATCGTCCGGCTGCTCCGCATCGCCCGGCTGCTCCGCATCGCCCGGCTGCTCCGCGACGGTGGCATCCGTCAGCAGCGACTCGAGCAGCCAGGACAGTTCCTCCCTCTTTTTTCCGGAATCGCGGAGCTGCAGCGCGGCGCTCAGGTACTCGCTATAGCTCACGTCGCGGCGGTATCCGGTCGCGATCAGCCGACGCATGGCGTGGAAGTACCGGTCCTGTTCACCGCCGGAGCGGTAGAATTTCCGGAGATTTTCCCAGGCCGTGAAGCTGTTCATCGGCAGTATCAACCCTTCGTCCATCGCGGCGATCTGCTCGAAGCGCGCAGCGGAAGCCTCTTCGTCGATATTGACGGCCATCCAGAGCAGCAGTTGGGAAAGCAGTACGGCGGCGAGTCCGGGAAGCACGGCGGGGAGTTGCAGACTTCCACG
>JAVVFP010000345.1:0-3911 GCA_032250495.1 Bacteroidota bacterium
GGAGAGGCCGATCCGGGAAACGGATCGGCCTCTCCTGACCGCGCGCACCGCGAAGCGGTGCCAACGCATGACTCAGTAACTGAACTTCCCGAGTTTCGTCTTGCCGCGGAAGATCCAGTAAATGACGACGGTATAGCTGAGTACGAAGGGCATGCCCAGGAGGGCGATCCATCGCATGATACCGAGCGTCTTCTGCGAGGAAGCGGCGTTGTATATCGTCAGGTTGTACGCCGGATCGAGACTCGAGACGATCATGTTCGGGAAGAGGGAGAAGCCGAACAGGAAGGTCAGCGCCGCGATGGTGGCGGCGGAGGATATGAAGGCGTACCCGGGTTTGCCGAGATAGATGGCGCGGGGAATGTTGGCGATGGCGAGGACATTGAGCACGACCACGACCCAGGCCCAGGGCACGTCGCGGAAATTTGTCACCGCGCTGGGCAGGCTCACCAGCGTGGCCATGGTCGTGAACATGTACAGCACGAGGAAGATGCCGAAGGTCGTCCACATCCAGCGCTGTATGCGTTTCTGCAGGTCGCCCTCGGTTTTCAGGTAGAGGTAAATCGACCCGTGCATGGCGAAAGTGGCAACGGCGAAGACGCCGATCAGCAGGGGGAAAGGACCGAGAAGGTTGAGTATTCCGCCCTGGTATTCCATGTCCGCCCCGATGGGCAGTCCTTTCATCATGTTGCCGACGGCCACGCCGAAGAGGAAGGTGGCCAGCGTGCTGGCCGCGGTGAAGGCGACGTCCCAGGACCGGCGCCACCATTTCATATCCTGCTTGCTGCGGAATTCCATGGACACGGCGCGGAAGATGAGCGCGAAGAGCAGGAACATGAAGGGCAGGTAGAAGCCGGAGAACGCCGTGGCGTAGGCATGCGGGAAGGCGGCGAACAGCGCCCCGCCGAAGGTGACCAGCCAGACCTCGTTGCCGTCCCAGAGCGGCCCGATGGAATTCATCAGCAGGCGCCGCTCTTCGTCCTCTTTCACGAAGAGATGCATGATGCCCACACCGAGATCGAAGCCGTCGAGTATGGCATAGCCGGTGAGGAGTACCCCCATGAGTATGAACCAGAAGATATTGAGATCCATGCGCTCAGCCCTCCTTTCCGTCATCGTGGGGATTGGTCAGCGACTCACCGCCCGTGCCGGCGCGCTGTCCCATTGTGTCGAGCAGTCCGCCACTGGCGGCCACCGGCTCGGTACTGTCTTCAGGTCCGTGCTTGATCTTTTCGTTCATGATGTACAGCCAGATGGCGAAGAGGAAGAGGTAGATGATGCCGAACAGGATGATCGATGTCAGCACTTCCTCGGCGGAGACCGCTTTCGACAGGGCATCGCTGGTGCGCAGCAGGCCATAGACGATCCATGGCTGCCGGCCGACCTCCGCGGCGACCCAGCCCGCCTGGTTGGCGATATAGGGTCCGATAATCGAGAAGACGAATACCCAGAGCAGCCAGCGCTTATCGAACAGCGTTCCTCGCCAGCGGAAAAACGCGGCGAGCAGCGTAATGCCGATGAAATACATGCCGAGTGCTATCATTATATGGTAGGCCTGGAAGGGGATTTGCAGCGGGGGATGCTCGTCCTCGGGAATGGCGTCGAGTCCGGTGACCGGCGCGTCGAAATCGCCGTGGACGAGGAAACTGAGTCCGCCCGGAATGGAGATGCCCATGTGGACTTTCTTCGCATCCGCGTCGGGGATGCCGAAAAGCCAGAGGTCCGCCGGACCGGTGTAGAAGTGTCCTTCGAAGGCGGCGAGCTTGGCCGGCTGCGTGACCGACACGGTGTTCGCCTGGTGATGTCCGCTGATCAGCGCGGCCAGCGAGGCGATGGTGGCGACCACGAGCGCGATGGTGAAGCTCTGCTTCGACACTTCCACGTGCCGGCGGTGCAGGATGTACCACGCGGTGATGCTCATCACGAAAAAACCGCCGAGTATGAAGGCGCCGATCAGCGTATGCGTCAGGCGGTCGACAGAGGAGGGATTGAACACCATGGCCCAGAAATCCGTGATCTCCGCGCGGGCCATCATACCTTCGCCGACGATGTGATACCCGGTCGGCGTCTGCTGCCAGGAGTTGGCCACGACGATCCACACCGCCGAGAACATCGAGCCGAGCGACACCATCACGGTAGAGAAAAAGTGCATCTTCGGTCCGACACGGTCCCAGCCGAAGACAAGTACCGCGAGAAATCCGGATTCGAGGAAAAAGGCGAAGACGCCTTCTGCCGCCAGCGGTGAACCGAAGACGTCGCCGACATAGCGTGAGTACGTCGCCCAGTTGGTGCCGAACTCGAATTCCATCACGATGCCGGTGGCGACGCCGAGGGCGAACACCACGGCGAAAATCTTGGTCCAGAAGCGGGCCATGATCTCGTACTGACGGTTTTTGGTCTTGAGAAACATGCCCTCGGTAATCACCATGATCACGCCGAGTCCGATCGACAGCGGCGGGAACAGGTAATGGAACATGATGGTGAGGGCGAACTGGAAGCGGGAGAGAAAGAGAACGTCAAGATCCATGAATAGATCCTTTCAAAAGGTGCTGCGGGTCGTTACGGTGCATATATGTACACCGGATAAGATAACAGTTTTTTTCGGGAATCGGATTCCGTGGATCCGGGAGGATCTCTGCACAGGCGCGAGGAAGAGCCATGGGGGCTCTTGACATTATCATGAGTAGATGCGCATATTTGCATATAATCATTAAAGCATGCATACAGGTAACGGAAAAGTATAGATGGAGCAGCACGAACTGCTGGCAGAGTTGTTTACTGCGCTCGGCCATGCGAACAGACTGAAAATCCTGGCTTTTCTCCGGGACGGTGAGCGTTGCCAGTGTGAGTTGCCCGAGGCCATGAAGCTCGAGCAGTCGAATATTTCTCGTCATGTAAAAATCCTGGTCAGCGCGGGAATTCTGCGCTCAAGGAAAGATGGTACACGGACCATGCTGCGTGTCGCGAATCCGGTCATTCTCGACCTTCTGGACGACACGGAAAAAATTGCCCTCGATGGTCTGAAAACGCGTATCAAAGCCTTCGTTCCGTGAATCCGCCTTCTCATCTCCGACTTGGTCCTCCCAGCGATACATGCCCAACGCGGGTTACATAGAATCACCTTTCATCACCCGGAGATGCACTATGAGTCAAAATCTTACCAGGAAGCAGTTCCTGAGAAACGGAACGAAGTATGCGGCAGGTGTAGCCGTTGGTGCCGTCGCGTTGAATGCGCTGGATCTCAAACCGCTCAATGCGTTCACGAAAGCGGCCGAATGGCCGTACCCGTACGCGGAACTCGACACGGAAGTCGTCCGGATCGCGGCACACGATGCGTTCTGGAGCGGGAAAGGCTGCTCGTACGGTGCCTTCGAGGGAATCGCCGCTGCGCTGCGCGCCACTATCGGTGAACCCTACGACAGCCTGCCCTCGGAAATCATGATTTACGGACATGGCGGCGGAGCCGGCTGGGGAGCCACCTGTGGCGCCATCAACGGCGCAGCCGCGCTCATTTCGCTTGTCTGCGACAAGGCGACTTCCGACAAACTCGTCAACGAACTCTTCGGCTGGTATACGCAGGTGATGCTGCCCACCGATACGAGCAATCAGCTTGCTATCGATTCAGGGTACGGACAGAACAAGCTCACCGAAGCGCTGCCGCAGAACGAGGCCGGGTCACCGCTCTGCCACGCGTCGGTCACCATGTGGTGCGAGACGTCGGGCAAGAAGGTCGGCGACCTCGAGCGCAAGGAACGCTGCGCACGCCTGACCGGTGACTGCGCAGCGTATGCCGTTTTCCTGCTCAACGAGAACCTTCTCGGCCGCTTCAATCCCGTCTACGTGGTTCCGGATGAGGTGACGGACTGCATGGCCTGCCACGGCAGCCAGGACCTGCACGGCGACGGCAGAACCGA
>JAVVFP010000346.1:0-3904 GCA_032250495.1 Bacteroidota bacterium
GATGATTGTTGAATCGCTGGCGATGGAGCTGCCGCAATATACGAGGCGGGATGTGCGGCTCCCGAAGGTGGAAAACAAGGCCCATGCCATCATCGGAATGCGACGAAGCGGCAAAACCACGTTCCTCATGCAGTGTCTGGCCGAACGTCTGGCGGCTGGCGTACCGAGGGAGGCGTTGCTCTATCTGAATTTCGAGGACGAACGCCTCAACGAGCTGCGTTCCGAGGATCTTCAATGGATACTTGAGGACTATTACCGTTTGCTACCGCAATGGCGTGATCGCCGCACCGCGACATTTTTTCTCGATGAGATCCAGCTCGTCGACGGATGGGAACGATTTGTTCGTCGTCTCATGGACAGTGAGCGCATCGGTATCTTCCTCTCCGGATCCTCGTCGCGTTTGCTCAGCAGGGAATTGGCGAGCAGTATGCGCGGACGGGCGCTGCAGACGGTGGTTCTTCCGTTCAGTTTCCGCGAAACGCTCAGGCATGAAGGCGCGGAACCTTCGCGCGAATGGAAGCAGCTGACGAAGGCCGAGCGCTCCGCCGTTGACGCACGGCTGCATGCGTATCTTCGACAGGGAGGCTTCCCGGAAGCGCAGGGTCTCGATCAGCGCGACCGTCGCCTCCTCTTGCGCAGTTATGTCGATGTCGCCGTGCTGCGGGACGTGATTGAACGGCATGGGATATCAAATCCGACATCCCTCCGCTGGCTACAGCGGCAGCTCCTCTCCTCCCCGGCCGGTGCGTTCAGCATACAAAAACACTACGACACCTTACGCTCACAGGGAATACCGGTCGCGAAAGATACCGTGCACGCGTATCTCGAGTACCTGGAGGACGCCTTCCTCGTGCGTCTTCTCTCCATGCACACGGGATCCGAACGACAGCGCATGGTCAATCCCCGAAAGGCGTATCCCATCGATCCGGGACTCATAGAAGTCTACGAGCGCACCCCGACACCAAATACGGGGCATGCTCTGGAAACCGTGGTCATGCTCGAACTCGAACGCCGGGGGTGCGAGATCGGCTATGTACGGACTCCTGATGGATTCGAGGTGGATTTCCACGCAGCATTCCCGGATGGGACATACGCGCTTATCCAGGTGTCAACAAGCGTTTCGGATCCGATGACGTACGAGCGGGAGGTCCGCGCACTTGAACGTGCTGCCGAACTCCATCCCCACGCCAAAGCGCTGCTCATCACACTCGATACCATTGCTCCACAACCCACTCTCCCGGCCACCATCCAATGGCGCTGCGCTGCCGACTGGCTGCTAATTCCATCCTTTTAGTAAGGATGTTTTTACTGAATACGATCCTTTTCTAAAGGACTATCAAGACGGATCAACACGGATGAATGCAGAACACGGATGAGACGGATCTGACGGATCAACACGGATGAATGCAGAACACGGATGAGACGGATCTGACGGATCAACACGGATGGAAGTTTTGGCGTCCCGCTTACGCGGGACGCTTTCTTTATGTGGGCTTTGAGGTAAATGGCGCAATACGTTGCATTGCAACCGGTTACACTGTGCTCCCGCAGTATTTTAATACACCCTAAAATCCGTTTTCACCAGGAATTCCAAAGTTAATACACCCTAAAATTTAATTTTAGGGTGTATTAAAACGCTCAATGGTGCTCACCATCCGGTCACTGTGAACGGGAGATGGTCTTTTGCAGTGATATACTGCGTTTTGAGAAGCTTTGCGATGACTTGGTTGTTTTCCAATTGCTGCCAGAGTGCGGTACGGATTTCATCGGGCGTTCTCCCCGATTTCTGCATTTCTATGAGTTCGCGGAAAAACCAGGCGTGTACAGGCTCGAGTTCTGCTGCCTGCGTTTGCTCGATCATGACGGCATACGCAAACGCTTCGAGAAGCAGGTTCCGCGGCCCTTCCGCTTCTTTCCAGCCATTGATTCCGACGCAGGTGTACATCTGCACGCGGCC
Source organism: Bacteroidota bacterium (assembly GCA_032250495.1). Classification (GTDB taxonomy): domain Bacteria; phylum Bacteroidota; class Ignavibacteria; order SZUA-365; family SZUA-365; genus BM516. Next base: position 1,958 of record JAVVFP010000346.1, read on the forward strand.
GGGACTGCCGTCTTCCCGCGGCGGGCCCCATTTCGGGTAGATGAAGCGTACCGCGGCCCTGAGAAGCTGTTCCTGGGAGACCGACGGTCGCGCCGTTGCGATAAAGTGCTGCTTCACTCCCCGCGATGTGAGAAAAGCGGCGAGATAGGGGAAGGCGGACGCACGAAATTTTCCATCCGTCCGCAGGAGCTGATACGGATCAACGGCGCTTGCATCCTCAGCCTCCTGCCAGGTGCCGAAAAGATCCGAGCCGCTGGTGAGCAGATACTCGAGACATCGCCTCGTACAAGTATCCAGATCCGCGAACTCGGGCGTCCATACGGAATCCCGAACCGTAGCAATATAGCTTGTGGCCTCCCTGCCGTTATGAGTGATGAGTTCGGCTTTCAGTTCGAAAAGGCTCTCGAACGCGCCCAGCAGCTGCTCCTCCGTTATCCCCCTCTCCTGCGCCATGCAAGTGCAGCTCAGAAGGAACAGCAGCAAAATAGATAAACGCATCTTCCCTCCGGATTCATTTCGACAAAGAGATATCAAGAATCTACCGTACCCGGTTCGGATCATGGCGCTCGTGAGAGCCATGCGCCTGGAGGCTCAAATGGAGCGCTCAAAAAAGTCCTCCGTGTTCATCCGTACGATCCGTCAGATCCGTGTTCCACATTCATCCGTACGATCCGTCAGATCCGTGTTCCACATTCCCCGCGTGAGGCGAAGCATCACCCTCGCGTTCGCCGCAGGCGAACCCACGCGCGCCGCGCCAGCGGCGCTCACGCGTCCCGCGATACCGGGATGTTACTCGATGAGCGTTGAAAGCAGTTCGCGGGACAACCTTGTCGGATGCCCGGTCCAGAGCACCACGCGGTCGGCGCTGAGCACGAAGGTGCGGGGAATGACGGAGACGCCGAACACTTTGTGCGTGCTCCCCTGCTCGGTGTCGGCGGCGACGGCCGCGCGCATTTCCTTCTTTTCGACGAATTTCTCCGCCGTCGCAGCCCGTTCCTGCGTGATGGCGACGAATTGTACGCGGTCGCCGAATTCCGTCTCCAAGTCGTTCAGATGCGGGATGGCGGCGATGCAGGGTTTGCACCAGGTGGACCAGAACTCGAGCAGCACCGGACGACCGTGAAAGGCCTCCCCGCTCTCCGGCGCATTCTGCACCCAGGACCCCACATAAATGCCCTTCACCGTATCCCCTACAGCCGGCATCGCGCGCTGCGCAGTCACCGGCGCTGCGAAAAGAATGACAAGAAGGAAAAACGGAAAAATGGAAACATTCTTCCACACTGTCATCTTTCCTTTTTTCCTTCTTTCCTTCATTTCATTTCCCACGACGAACGCTGAGCGTTCGCGGATTGCGTCCCCACGCAGAGCGTGAGGACGATGAGACAATCTGCCATCTGAAATTTGCAATCTGCAATCACTCACGGGTGAGCCGCTTGTACTTGATGCGATGCGGCTGGTCGGCGTCGATGCCGAGGCGTTCCTTGCGGTTCTGCTCATAGAGCTTGTAGTTGCCGTCGAACCACAGGACCTGGCTATCGCCTTCGAAGGCGAGTATATGTGTGGCGACGCGGTCGAGGAACCAGCGATCATGGGAGACGACCACGGCGCAGCCGGCGAATTCCTGCAGGGCGATTTCCAGCGCGCGGAGGGTGTTCACGTCCAGGTCGTTGGTGGGCTCATCGAGCAGCAGCACGTTGGCGCCCTCGCGCAGGGTTTTCGCGAGATGGACGCGGTTGCGTTCACCGCCCGAGAGCATGTCGGTGTGCTTCTGCTGGTCGGAGCCACTGAAGTTGAAGCGCGCGACGTAGGTGCGCGAGTTCACCTCGCGGTCGCCGAGTTTCATGGTCTCTTCCCCGCCGGTGATTTCCTCCCAGATGGTTTTCCCGGGGTCGAGGGGACGCTTCTGGTCGACATAGCCGAGTTCCACGGTCTTCCCGAGATTGATCG
>JAVVFP010000347.1:0-3903 GCA_032250495.1 Bacteroidota bacterium
CTCGCGGTCGGACTCATCGTGCTCAGTCCCACGGTCTGGGTGGACGTCTTCGGCAACGCGGAAGCGATTTTCCCGCTGAAAAATCCCGCGCTCTTCTCCATGGCCGCCGCCTTCATCATGGGTATCGTCGTCTCCCTCATGACCGATGAGCCCGAAGCCGCGGCACGCTTCGAGGACGAAAAACTGCGCACCTATCTCGGCATCGACGCGGAATAACATTGGATACGGCTGCACGGCTGCCGCAGCACAGCGGACGCCGTGCGGCCGCGAGACGACATCGTACGTATCGTATTATCATCGAGAGGTTTATATGAAAAGCGGAATCCTGCTCTGCCTGTGCATCACCGCACTTGCGGCAGCGCCTGCCTTCGGGCAGCAGGACGGTGACAGCTTCGGCATTTCCTTTTCCGGTTTTGTCAAAACGGATGTGATTTATGACACGCGCCAGACCGTCAACGTGCGGGACGGCCATTTCCTGCTCTACCCTTCGCCGGAATTGTTCGACGAAAACCAGGTCGACATCAACGACAACCCGACCTTCAACATGCTCTCCATACAGACCCGCCTGCACGGGAAAATCACCGGTCCCGACGCCTTCGGGGCGAAAACCGGCGGCGCCATCGAGGGCGAGTTTTTCGGCAGTTCCAACGGCGATGTCAACGGCTTCCGCCTGCGCCACGCCTATGTGAATCTCGACTGGGGCGCGACGGCCCTCCTCGTCGGCCAGACCTGGCACCCGATGTTCGTGACCGGCTGCTATCCCGGCGTGGTATCCTTCAATACCGGCGTGCCCTTTCAGCCCTTCTCGCGCAATCCCCAGGTGCGACTCACGCAGTCCGTCGGCGACCTGAAAGTCATCGCGGCCGCGGCCTCGCAGCGTGACTTCCTCAGCCTCGGTCCCGACGGAGCGAGCTCGACCTATCTGCGCAACGCGGTCGTGCCCAACCTGCACCTGCAGGCGCAGTACGTCGCGGGGAAAAGCCTGTTCGGCGCAGGAGTCGACTACAAGTCCCTCATGCCGCGGCTCGCGACGGAGCAGAACGTCAGCACCGACGAACAGATCGGCGCCGTCTCCCTGATCGGCTACGCGAAGCTGGCGCTCGATCCCGTCACCGTCAAGGTGGAAGGCGTCATGGGCAACAATCTCGCCGACATGCTCATGCTCGGCGGCTACGCCGTCTCCGCCATGGACAACGCGACCGGCGCGGCCGAGTACACGCCGCTCGGCGCCTTCTCGATGTGGGGCGAAATCATTTACGGCAAGGAAGTCGAGCTGGCCGTGTTCGCCGGGTACACGCAGAACCAGGGCAGCGCCGACAACGTCGCCGGTACCTATTACGCGCGCGGCGCCAACATCGACAACGTCCTTCGCGTCTCCCCGCGCGTGCAGTGGACCTCGGGAAAAACGCGCATCGCCACCGAGCTCGAGTACACCGCGGCGGCCTACGGCTCGCCCAACGACGCCGACAAGGCCGCGGTGGAAAACACGACCACGGTCAGCAACGTCCGTCTCCTCGTCGCGGTGTTTTATTTCTTCTAAACCCCGCCGCATCCCTGATACGACATACGCACGTAAAGAAAAATCCGCCCACGACGGATTTTTCTTTTGTGCGACATGTCGGATTACTCCGCCGGTGCAATTCAGCGCAGCAGCTGCACCTTTGTCTGCAGCGCACCCGCGCGGGTCACGGCACGCAGAAGGTAGGTACCGGCCGGGAGCACGGAAAGATCCAGTGCCGTGCGCTTCCCTTCCAGGCGCGTGCGCAGAACGCAGCGGCCCGCGAGATCGAAGACTGCGAGCGGGAGATCCTGCTGCACTGCGCCATGCAGCGCGACGGTCACATGTCCGCCGCTCACCGTGGGCCAGGCCCGCAGCTGCGGCGCATCCGGATGCGCGTGCGCGTCGGCGTGCGTCGTGCCGCCGTAGGGCAGCGCGCCGATGTCGGCCCGGCTGCCGTCGGGGTCGTTGTACTGCGCATCAGGGTGTCCCGCATCGATGCATGGGGAATCCGCCTGCAGCTCGAAGCCCGTCGCGCCCTGCGCCTCGAAACGCGGATCGGCCGCAATGGCGTGCGCGCCGCCGGTGCCCGGGGGACCGTTGTAGCCCTGGTTGCCGAAAGTGCAGTTGTAATCGATCAGGGGATTCTCTTCGAGGAAGAACCCGACCGTATAGCCGGTGACGATGTTGTTGTAGCAGGTGGATCCCGTGCGTCCGTTGACGGCGATGCCGCGTCCCGCGACGGCGGGGGCGGCGACGACGGTGTTGTTGACGAAGTTCACCGCGGCATCCGGACCGAAAATCGCCCCGCCGGCGTTGCCGTCGAGTATCGCGCGCGTGACACGCATCGTGCCCGCCTCCGCGATGATGGCCGGTCCCGCGCAGTCGCTGATGCGCGTGCCGCGGAGGGTCGCGACGGAAGCCGCGCCGTCGACATGCACCCCGCTGCCCCTGCAGCCGCTGATCATATCACCGCTGGCGGTGACCGTTGCATCCGCGGTGACCGCGAGTCCGGCTGTCTTCAGGTCCTTCATCGTATTCCCGCGCAGTTCCGCGCTGCCGCCGCGTGCGACGACGATGCCCCCGGCCTGCACGCTGGTGTCGATGAGTCCCACCATGTTCTCCACCAGCAGCGCCTCGCTGCCGTCGGTGACGGAAATCTGCCAGTTCGTATTGCAGCAGCAGGTGTTCTCACGCGCTTCGAAGCGGGCATTGTTGCGGCTCATGATGCCGCCGGAGGGATTCGCCGAGAGATAATTTCCTTCCAGGTACATCGGTTCCGGCTTCTCTCCTGGACGCGCGAGCCAGCCCGTGCTGTCGATGCCGATGCCGGCGCCGGTGCCTTCGGGCACGCCTTCGCCGGTGGGATCCCGGCCGTTGTTGTATATGGTATTGCCGATCAGCCGCGGCCAGGCGCCCTCCCGGGCGGAAATGCCGTTCCAGCCGTTTTCGTACACCTGGTTGTTGCGGATTTCCGGCGCGGCCCCGTTCTGCACACCGATGCCCACTTCTCGGTTTTCAAACACCTGGTTATCGCGGGCCACGCCGCGGGACGTATGGTTGAAACCGATGCCGATGCCGAAGTTCCGGTACACCATGTTGTGAATGATGGCCGGATTCGCTTCGCGTCCGTCTTTGTCATGCGAGCCGATGCCGGTGGAGCCGTTGGAATGCACGATGCAGTTCCTGATCGTCGCCGAGGTGCCGCGGTTCTGCACCGCGTGGCTGTGACCGGGCAGGTGATGGTTCACCGTGTCCATTCCCGTCACGGTAAAGCCGTCGAGCACCGCGCCGTCGGCGCAGTCGACCACGGGAGGAATCTTCCCCTCGCCGTCGCGCAGTCCCTCGGAATGAATGATCGTGCGCAGCGCGCGGGTCCAGGACCCATCGTCCACTCCCTCGGCCCGGATGACGACGCTGTCGCGCAGGGTGAGGAACTCGTGATAGGAGCCCGCGCGTACGAGGACGGTATCCCCGGGATCAGCCCCGTCGATGGCGGCCTGTATGGTGGCGTAGCTGTCGGGGACGATATGCTGCTGCGCGCGCATCTGTAATGCTGCGAGGCAGAACATGAGAATTGTGAGCGTGACGTATCGTGTCATCATTGCACCGCTGCGTGAAAGGGATATCAATATGCCATTTAGCAGTATACGACACCGTCGAATCCGAGTCAAGCACGGAGTTTTCGTGCTGAACGAAATTTGCGTCCGATCCACGTAAATAGGTGTTACCACGCATTGACAGCGGTACGGCGGAAGTGTACATTTCATACAAAGACCACGGTTTCAACGTCTTTTGCTTCAGAATCGATCAGCGCGGCGCGGCTGCGCTGGCTCACTCGTCCGGACGGCGGAGGGAAGGGCAGACATTTCGTGCGGCGGTCCCCGGAAAGGGGGCGGTTCGCA